>JBBDWV010000062.1 GCA_040902655.1 Mycobacteriales bacterium | reverse complement strand
GTTCGGCCCCCACACACCATCGCCCGACCAAAACGATCATGAAATCAGGCGGCGGTCGGACCAGGCTGCAAAATCAGGGTCTGACTGGCCGGGCGTGGCGAGCGAGCGAAGGGCCAGCCACGGGCCTCTTCTGCCGCCCTGGACGCGGTGTCCTGCGAGCGTAAGCCGTTCTTCACCTCGGCGCCGGCGAGGGTAAAATGCGCCGTTCTGCAGCAGCCGACAGGTAGCTGCGGGGCGACGGAGCCGCGATCAGGAGTCCCGGCAGTTTCCGGCGTAGGAGTCGACCGAGGTCGCACGCACCAGGACGCAGGCGCGGTCGCCGTTCAACCAGACGGTGATCTTGCGTTCATTGGCTGCCCGCTCATACCCAGCTGCTGTACTCCCGCCTTCGTCCGGAGTCACCGTCTCGAAGGCCACCTTGCCCCAGGATTCATCTGACAAGGGGTCCGGCTGTGCCTCCAGCCTTTCCGCCAGCCGCGCGGCCAGCTGCTCCGCAGAGGTCCAGTTCGACGGCCCCTCCACCTTCAGGTAGCTCCCTGGCAGCCAAGGCAGCGTACGGACGATGCCACCGCCGAGCGACGCAGCCACGACAGCAACGCCGACACAGAGGACCCAGGGAAGTTGTCCTCGCGGCAGGCGAGCCGCGACCAGGACTGCCAGCGCACCGGAAGCAGCGCCGGTCGTCATGCCGATCGGCAAGAGCACAGCCAGCCAGGCCCAGGTTGCTCGCGAGAGCCAGAGCACGCTCGCACACGCGAGCAGTGCTCCGAGCGCCGCATAGCGCACCTGCGGCCAGGCCGACGGGCGTGACCCTTCAAGCACCCGCACGCCGGCTGTTCCCATCACGCCGTTCAGGGTCAGCAGCAGGATCAGTCGCCAGTCGAACCCCGCCGCAAGAAAGCCGGCGGTCACGGCAGCCGTGGCGACCGCACCCCCAGTCGCGACCCGCAGCCCTCGCTCTCCGACGGACCCGCCGAAGACGCTCAGCCGCAAGCCCTGGGCGCTGGTCACAGCATCAGCGTCCCATCGAGGAAGAAGGCGGGCCAGAACCTGCCCGCCGGGGCTGGTCGCTTCAGCCTGCAGGCGCGGGGGACGCACGTGCCCGTCGATGAGCGTGTCTGGCTGCTGCACCGCTGTGCGGTGACCGGCACAGCCACTCGACTCGGGATCACCTGCGAGGTGGTCGCGGGCAGCGCTGGCGATTGCGATGTCCTCGGCGGCGCCACGGCTCCGCAGTCAGCCCAGTCATGGTGGCAACCAAGCGCAGAACCGACACCAGGCTCCGGTCGCGCCGCGGGAACCTCGCCCGCGTTGCGCGCGTCGCATGGTCATGCGGAGCGCGTTCAGGAGCCCACGCGCGCTGGCTGCGCTCTTCGGCTGCATGGTGCTGGTGCTCCTAGCGATCTGGCTCATGCTTGCCGTGCAAGGAGAGGCTCCCGCCACCGCTCCCTCTACAAGTGCGACAATTCCCTCTGCAGAGCCGACGGACTCACCTGCGCCTGGTTCGCGTTCGACGGACCCGGTGGATCAGGTCGTCCCGCACCCGATGGACCAGTGCGCTGATGCGGAGGACTTCGAGGTCTACGCGCGTCCCTACTCGCCGCCGAGCCCACGCGTCGGCCCCACTCCGTCGCCGCGGTCCTTCGCGTGCCCCGCCGTCTGACGTCCAGTGGGTGCCAGTCACCTCTTGAGGTCGTCGCCGGTGTCGCGTTCGTGGTTCTCGGCGTCGCCGTGCTGACACCACACACGACCGACAGCGAGGCAGGGAGCGGGGGACCCCTTTGCGCCTCGACTCGTCCACGGTGTCCGGGAACCGCAGCGCGAGCCGGATGGGCCCGCCGGTCTGCTGCGGACCTGCGCCGCAGGTCGCAGGTGGCGCCGGCGACGCAGGCGGCGGCGTCGGCTGAGGGTTTGCGGCCGTCGGCGGCCGCGTTTCGGGCGAGCGGATGGGTTGAGCGGGTGGCGAGGGCGCCGTCGTGGCGTTCGCCAGCGGCCAACGGGCCCGGTCGAGACAGAAGGACGTCGTGCTGGCGGGTTTGCGGACGCACGCGCCGGCGATCACCGTACGGAAGCCCACGGGCCCATCGAGCTTCACCGCGGACGGCACCGGCTTGTTGCTGGAGCACAAGTAGTCACCGTCCGGCAGGGCACGACAGCGAAGGTCACCTCAACGGGTCTCCTGCCTCTCCCCGATCTCGGGGCGGAGCACCTCGCCGGTCTCGCCGCTGCTGCAGCCGAGCCGGGTGACCAGCACGGAGAATCCCGCGGCGGCGGCCTGCGGCGGGTCCGCAGCGTCGATCTCCCACACGGCGGGCTCGCGTTCCTCCGCGGGCGCGGCCGGGTACACGGCGGTCACCCGGTCCTCCGGTCCTCCCGGCAGCGCGACGGCTGCCCCGGCCAGCGCCACCACGGCCACGCCGGCGCCGGCGACGTCTGCTTCGTACGGCAAGCCGACTCCGGCCGCGGTGACCGAACCGTTCCGCTTGTGAGCGCCCCGCCGCGCCCTGTGCCCGTCCGACATCCTGGCGAGCAGAACCGACGCTTCTGCTCGGACGCCGACGCGAAACCGTCGCTGCCTTCTTCCCTGCCGTCAGGTGGGTAACGGCCGCATGTCGACGACCGTCTTCATCACGAGAATCGACATGAGCCGTAGGACCCCTGGCAGGCGGGAGAGCCTGCTGTTGACGGCCGCCGCTTGTTCGTCAGCGGTGACGGCACGGCGCTGCACCGCTGGTCGCGTCCCTGCCTCTCGCCGGAGGCCGGGTGCCGCCGGTCGTGGACGTCGGGGTGCCGCCGAGCCTGGGCCTCGTGTCGGCCCGGGCCCCGGCACGGCACACGCGCCGGTAGCGGCTGTCCGGTCGCCCGACGTGCTGCCACGTCCGCGAGCCGGCATCAGCGGCCGTTCGGTGCGGTCGCTGGGCTGCCGCTGGGCTGCTCGATCCATCTCGGTGCCACGCCTGGGCTCGGAGCAGGCGGTGCCGGCACCGAGAACGCCGGGCACCGGGGCGGCGGCGGGCCGGCGGGTTGATCTCGGTGCCAGCGGCCCGCACAAGCGGGCGCTGCTGGCACCGAGAACCGCTTACCTGCGCCCCGACCGCCACGGCGAGCGTCGAGCCGCCACCCGGTCCACCTCCAGCGGCTCCGTCGCCGCCCACACCCGCCGCCAGCGCGACGCCTCCGGCCCGGCGGGGGACGGCGTCGCGCCCTCGGCACTGCGGCGCAGCGCGCCGTACCAGTCCGTCGCGTCCTCGTCGAGCAGCCGTGCAACCTCCCCCCGTAGCCGTTCGGTGAGCAGCGCCGGGTCCTCCCCCCGTACGGGATGCACCGGCATTCCGTAGCGCACCCGCACCGGACGCCGGCCGGGCACCGGCCACGACCGCCCCCTCGGCATGGCGGGGAAGGAGCCGCGGATCGCCACCGGCACGACGGGCACACCCGCGTCCAGTGCCAGCCGGGCCGCACCGAGGCGGAACTCCCCCGTCCACCCGTCCGCCGACCTGGTGCCCTCGGGAAAGACCAGCACACTCCAGCCCGTGAACAGCAGATCGACTGCCTGTGAGCCGCTGTCGCCACCCCGCCGTTCGATCGGGAAGGTCGAGAAGGCCATCGTGGAGCCGACCGCCCGGGGCCAGGTGTCGAAGAAGTAGTCGGCGGCGGCCGCGACCACGGTGTTCCGGCGCCAGCGCTCGGGAAGCGTCGTCAGGACCAGCGGCGCGTCGAGGTGCGAGCAGTGGTTGGCCACGAAGACGACCGGGCCGCGCAGCGCGTCGAGCGCCTCGCGCCCGTTCACCTCGACGGCCACCTGCGAGTGCACCAGAGGCCGCAGCCCGAAGCGCTGCACCGCGCCGCGCAGCGCGACGGCAGCCGGCGTACGCGCCCACGCCGTCGGGAACGCCCGGGACACCGGCGCCGGTCGGTGCGGCTCGGCCGACGCAGGCACCAACTGCGTCCGGCCCCAGCGCCAGCCGCGCGACACGTCGCGTACGTCCCTGCGCAGGCTCACGACGGCATCACCGTACGTCCGCGAGGGCGAACGGCGGTGAGTGCAGGTAGGTGATCGAGGGCGACTGCCCGACCGTCCCGCTCGCCATCTGGAGCGCGTCCTGCAGGGTGGACGCCGACCGGAAGCCCATCCGCTCGACGGTGCGCGGATCGGCGCCGACCCAGATCACGTCGCCGAGGTGGTCCATGGCGTGGGCGCCCCAGTACCACATGTAGAACGGGTGGACGCCGTGGTAGGCGTACGACGTCCGGTAGAGGTGGATGTACCAGGGGTCGGTCGCGTACTGCTGCTCGAACTTCTTCTCGATGGTCGCCGGGTCCGTCGACTCGGCGAGCACCTCCTCGAAGAAATCCACGTAGCTGGGGTGGTGCAGCTGCGAGAACTCCCACGGCACCGGGTGGTAGAGGATCATCGCGCCGCCGGGCCGCACCAGTGGGCGGCCGCGGTACATGTTGAAGAAGTAGCCCATCCCCAGGCACATCGCCAGGATCGGGTTGAGCGTGCTGTTGACGTTGTACGGCCCGACGTAGGGCACGCCGACGACCAGCACGTCGCTCTGCCCCTGCACCTCGACCAGCTGCTGGCGGTGCACGTTCTGCAGCGTCAGTTCGTGCACCGGGTCGGTCGCGCCCGCCTGCACCGACGTCACGCCGTACGGCGCCTCCATCGAGCGGAAGATGCGGCTCCGTACCCGTGCCGGGGCGAGATCGAGGCCGCGCTTGACGGCGAGCATGGTCGCCTGGTCCTTGGCCGACCACTCCCACTCGCGGCGGGTCAGGAAGCGGTACGGCGAGGGGAAGGCGTCGTTGTTGAGCGTCGTCTCGATGTGGAAGATCTTCACGTGCTCGTTGACGAGCACACCCATCCGCGCGGCGGAGCCGTGCAGCGCCGACCTCGGCGGGTCCATGTAGCTCTTGCTGTGCAGCATCGTGTGCGTGTTGTGGTGGTGTCGCAGGCTCTTGTAGGAGGCGAGGCCGATCGGGACCGACTTGTGACCGCCGTCCATCGCGACCAGGTTGATGTTCACGTAGACGAGCAGGTCGGATTCGGCGGCGCGCCGGTTGATCTCGACGTCCTCGCCGTGGTCCGTCGTTCCGAGGTGCAGCAGGTTGTCGCGGTCCTCGGCGTCGTGGTTGGTCAGCGCGTCGGGGAAGAAGGAGCGGAAGATCCGCTCCCCGAGGCAGCGGCGTAGCTCGGCCGGCGTCATCCGCCGGTGCAGCGCGTTGGCCGCCACCAGCTGCACGTCGTCGACTCCTGCCGCCGCGGCCATCGTCAGGACAGCCTCGACGATGCGCTGCCGGACGTCGGGGGTCTGCATCGGCGGCAGCGGCAGCGAGATGTCGTCGAAGGCGATCGTCAGTCGCATGCCGGGCCACAGCAGCGTCGGCAACGGATCGCTGCCGTGCGGGTCCAGCAGCGCGGAGCGGATCGCGCCGTCGACGTCGTGCAGGCCCGGCAGCGACTCGGGCGGGTAGACGACCCGCGTCCCCAGCGGGAAGGTCTCCAGTCGGACCTTCTCGCCCTCGTGGACGAGCAGCGGCGGCGTGCGCTCGTCGACCTCGAGCACGAATCCTGGCCGGGTCAACGGGTCTCCCTGAGATCGAAGTGCACCTTCACCGTGCCGAGGCTGCCGGCACTGCCCGCGTGCTCGAGCGCCTCACGCCAGCGCTCGAGGGGATACCCGCTCTGCGCCACCTCGTCCAGCGGCGCGTCACGGGCCAGTCCCATCGCCAGGTCGAAGGAACTTCGCGGCTCGTCGCCCTCGACCCGCGCCTGCCCGGTCGCATAGGAGCCGACCACCTCCAGCTCCCGGAACCACACGGGCGAGAGGTCGACGCCGGCGGGCGGCATGGCGCTCAGCACGACGCGACCGCCGGCGCGGGTCAGCCGCAGCGCGGTGTCCAGCGCGGCCCGGCTGCCTGCGCAGTCGACCGCCGCATCGACCCCGCCGAGCAGGTACGCGGAGCCCTGCTCCGGCTGGACCCGCAGCGCCCGGGTGCTGCGCCGCACGCCAGTCAGCGCGTCCCGCGGCGACACGACATCCGTCGCACCGAGAGCGGTCGCCAGCGTGGCCTGCCGCGGGTGCTTGGCGACCACGGTGACCCGGGCCGCCTGGGTGAAGGCCCGCAGCGCCAGCACCGTGAACAGCCCGACGGCGCCGGCGCCGACGACGAGCACGTGGTCGCCCTGCCGGGGCGCCAGCCGCAGCGCGGTGTGGATCGCGCAGGCGAGCGGCTCGACCAGCACGGCGCGCTCGTCCGGCAGGTCGTCGGGCACCGGGTGCAGCTGGCTGCGGTGCGCGACCAGCCGGTCGCTCCAGCCGCCGCCGGTGTCGGCGCAGAAGCCGGTCTGCAGCCCGGGAGACAGGTGACCCACGGTGATCCGGTCGCAGCGGCCGCGGGAGCCGTCGCGGCACGCACCGCACGGGTCGAGCCCGCGGGGGATGCAGGTCAGCAGCGGGTCGAGGACCACGCGGGTGCCGGCGGGCAGGTCCTCGACGTCGTCGAGCAGGTCGCCGACGACCTCGTGGCCGGGCGTGAACGGCAGCGAGACCAGCGGCGAGAAGTAGAGCGAGGAGGTCCCGGCGATCGTCGACAGGTCCGACCCGCAGATCCCGGCGAGCCGCGGCCGCACCCGTCCCCAGCGCGGGCCGGGTCGCCGGGGGCCCCGGCCGCGGGTGAGTCGCAGCGGCGCCGCGGACGTGCTGCTCACCCGCGGCAGCGCCGTGGACAGCACGCGGGTGGCGAGGTATCGCGGGACCGACCGGTAGACCTCGACCGACCGCACGGTGCCCGTACCCGTGCCCACGCCCGCTCCGGTGCTCATAATCGGGCTCCGGCCAGCGGCCGCCCCGGACGGCCCGAGGACCGCCACTCCTGCACCGGCCACCGACCGGCGTGTGCGGCGCGCAGCGTCGTCGCGTCGGGGTTCACGGCGACCGGCCGTCCGACGGCGCGCAGCAGCGGCAGGTCGCTGGCCGAGTCGGCGTAGGCGTAGGAGCCGGTGAGGTCGATCGCGTGGTCGGCGGCGTAGCGGCGCAGCCAGGTCGCCCGGGCCTCGCCGACCAGCGGGGGCAGCGCGAGCCGCCCGGTGGCGCAGCCGCACCCGTCGACCTCCAGGACAGCCGAGGCGACGTCGTCGAACAGCGGGGCGAACGGGCGGGTCAGCGCGGTGATCGCGCCGGTGACGAGCACGGTCCGGTGGCCGGCGTCGCGGTGCTCGCGGACCCGGCGCAGGGCGGCGCCGCTGACCCGGGCGAGCAGGTCGTGCCCGATCTCGTGGTCGACCAGATCGTCGAGCTCGGCCAGCGGGACCCCGGCGTACTGCCGGTAGACGTCGCGCAGGAAAGACCCGCGGTCGCGGCGCTCGGTCAGCAGCCAACCGGGCAGCTGGCGTGCGGCCGCGGCGAGCTCGCGGGTCCGGGCGTGCGTGGCGAGGCCGACCAGCCGCAGCCGCAGGTAGGACTCGACGACGTTGGACGGCAGCAGCGTGCCGTCCAGGTCGAAGACGGCAACCAGCTGCGCGCCGTGCTCGCCCTGGGACGGCAGGTCCGTGTCGACCCGGTTCCGCGGCCCCTTCGGCGTCGCCGTGATCGTCCGCACCAGCGCGGTGATGCTCGGGCAGTGCACCTCACCCAGGTAGTGCTCCCAGTCGATCTGCCGCGGGTCGAAGGCGAACAGTTCGCGCTCCTCGGGTGGCAGCTGCGACCCGAGCGCGGCGACGTTGTCGTCGAGGTAGACGACCTCGGCTCCGGTGTAGGCGCGGTAGAGGTCGAAGTACCGGCGTAGGAACTCCAGCTGCGCGCGCTGCCGGTCCACCGCGAGGGCCGCGCCGCGCACCCGGTTGCCGCGCGGCAGCACACCGAGCACCCGGTCCGCGACGTCGACGGCACGCTCGCCGGCGCGCAGCCGGCGCTCGACCCGGCCGGTGCCGGGGAACCGCCAGTCGGGGACGCCGATCGTCCCCCGGCCGCGGGCCTCGAGCGGATGCCGGCGGAAGTAGTCGCGGACGATCCGGAACAGGTCGGCGAACAGCAGCGGGTTCCGGGCGCCGGAGCACAGGTGCAGGTAGCGAGGTGCGCCCGCCGGCGGGGGCTGCGCGGCGGCCGCGAGCATCGTGGAGACCACGAGGTCGACGGGGATGATGTCCACGACGCCGTCGGGCACGCCGGGAAACTCCGGCAGCACGCCCCGGCCGTACGCGAGGATGATCGGTTCGGCCATCTTGTAGCCCTCGATCCACCCCGGATAGGGCCGCAGCAGGGCGCTCTCGATGATCGACGGCCGGACGACGGTGACCGGCAGGTCCGCGGCGAGCTCCTCGACGACCCGCTCACCCATCGCCTTGGTGAAGGTGTAGCAATCGGTGAAACCCAGTGAGCGGGCCCGCTCGCGGCCGGCCGCCACGAGCTGCTCGGTGACCCAGTCCCGGCGGCGCCGCTCGGCGTCGGCGGCCACCGCCTGCGGACCCTGTCGACCGAGTTCACTGCGGGCATCGGCGAGCCGCCGGGACAGCTCGTGCGGGCTCCGGCTGGCATCCTCGACCGCCGCCCGCTGCCGCACCGCCGCTGCCGCCTCCGCCCGCCAGTCCACGTCGTGCCCGAGCCGTCCCTCGGGCACCGGGCCCTGGTGCACGGCGCTGACGTAGGCGGTCGAGACGTGGACGACGTGCGGACGGCTGCCGCTGTCGCGCAGGGCCCGGAGCAGCCCGTCCACACCGAGGGCGTTCGTTGCGAAGCCTTCGTCGACGGGCGGGTCGAAGGACACCTCGCCGGCGCAGTGCACGACGACGTCGACGTCGCCCGGCAGCGCCGGCCAGCGCGCGAGATCACCGTCCAGCACCTCGATCCGCTCGTCGAGCAGGCGCGTCATGCCGGCGCCGCCGAGGCGCTCACGCAGGACGGCGAACGCCGGTTTGTCCAGCAGCTGCAGGACCCGGTCGTACGCGCTGATGCCGGTCCGGCCGCGCACCAGCAGCACCAGTCGGGTGTCCGGGAGGTCCGACAGCACCCGTTCGAGCAGCGCCTCACCGACGAAGCCGGTGGATCCGGTCAGCAGCAGCCGGCGCCCCGCGAGCGACGCCCGGACGCCGGGCCACGCAGCCTCCGCGGCTCGAGGGTCGGCCATCGCGGAATCGAACCATGCTCCGGCGGCCGGGGACGAGTGGGCCGGCCGGACGGGTCGGTCCGCACGACCCGTGCCGGCTCGGCCGAGAGCCAGTGCCGGCTCGCCGGAGGGACCGGGCAGCGGGTGTGATCGGATGCGGGGAAAGGACAGGAGCTGACGATGCAGGTCGAGGACGGACGTCGCCGCGTGGTGGTCCTCTCCCTCGGAGGGACCATCGCGTCGACCCGTGCCGCCGCCGAGGGGCAGGGCCGGGGCGTGACGCCACGGCTGACCGCGGCGGACCTGGTCGCCGCCGTCCCCGCGGTACGGGAGGCCGCCGAGGTGGATTCGGTCAGCTTCCGCCAGTGCCCGTCGGGCGACCTGACGATGACCGACCTCGTCGAGCTGGCTGCCGAGGTGACGGCACGCGTCGAGGCGGGGGCGGACGGCGTCGTCGTCACCCAGGGCACCGACACCCTCGAGGAGACGGCGTTCGCCCTGGACCTCCTGCTGCCGCCGTCGCGGCCGGTCGTCGTCACCGGCGCCATGCGCAACCCCACGCTCGCCGGCCCGGACGGCCCCGCGAATCTCCTGGCGGCGGTGCAGGTCGCCGCCTGCCCGCAGGCTGCGGGACTCGGTTGCCTGGTCGTGCTCGACGACGAGATCCACGGCAGCCGGTTCGTCCGCAAGACGCACACCTCGAGCACCGGCGCGTTTCGCTCCGGGCCGACGGGCCCGCTCGGTTGGCTGACCGAGGGGCGGCCCCGGATCGCCGTCCGGCCGGCCCCGCTCCCGTTGATCACCCCGCTGCCGGGGGCAGCCGTCCCTCCGGTCGCCCTGCTCACGATGTCGCTCGGGGACGACGGGCGCCTCGCCGAACAGGTGCTGTCCCTCGGGTACGCCGGTCTGGTGGTGCAGGCCTTCGGTGGCGGCCATGTGCCGCACCGGACGGTCCCGGCGCTGGAGCGGCTGGCCCACACGATCCCGGTCGTCCTCGCCTCGCGCACGGGCGCCGGCGAGGTGCTGACCGACACCTACGGCTTTCCGGGGGCGGAGCAGGATCTGATCGGCCGGGGGCTCGTCCCGGCCGGCTTCCTCGACGGCGTCAAGGCACGCGTCCTGCTGTCCCTCGCCCTGGCAGCAGGACTGGCGGCCGAACAGGTGCGGGAGGTCTTCGCGCGGACCGCCGCGACCGTGACCGGACCGCCGCGACGGTAGGTCCGGCCGGGCACCCGCGCAGTAGCTTCAGCGCATGCGCCGCGCCCGAGCCGACATCGCCCTCGGGCTGGCGGCGCTTATCCTGCTGGCCGGCTGCACAGGCTCCGAGCCCGCTGCAGCCCCGGCCGGCCCCTCGGTGCGCCAGCAGCAGCTCACGGTCGACGGTCTGCCCCGGACCTACCGCCTGTTCGCTCCGGCCACCCTCGACCGGCGGGCGCCGGTGCCGCTGGTGCTGGTCCTGGCCGGCGTCGGCAACACCGGGGAGCAGATGGTGGGCGTGACGCAGTTCGACCGGCTGGCCGAGAAGGAGAACATCGTCGTCGCCTACCCCGAGGGAGTCGACAGGACGTGGAACGGCGGCTACTGCTGCCCCAACGGAGCGACCTCCCAACCCGATGACGTCGCCTTCATCGACGCGGTGCTCGACGACGTCGAGGCCGTCGAGCAGATCGATCCCACCCGCGTCTTCGCCGTCGGCTTCTCCGGCGGGGCGATCATGGCTCACCGGCTGGGCTGCGACCTCGCCGCACGGATCGCCGGCGTTGCCGCCGTGTCCGGGTCGATGGTCCTGGACGACTGCCGCCCGTCGGAACCGGTGTCGGTGATCGCGATCAACGGCACGGTCGACGAGCTCGTGCCGTACGAGGGAGGGCCCACCGCCGGCGGCGCCACCCAGCCGTCACCGCCGGCGCCGGAGGTGGTGCGGCGCTGGGCCGAGCTCAACGGGTGCCCACCGGAGTCCACGACGGTGCCCGAGGGGGTGGTCGTCACGATGACCTGGACCGGTTGCTCGCAGGACACGGCGGTGCGGCTCATCACGATCGAGGGCGGGGGCCACACCTGGTTCGCCCCGGGCTTCGGCCCGGTCAACGGGGCGGTGGACGCGACGCAGGCCGTCTGGGACTTTCTGAGCGCCGGTGGCCCGCACCGGTCATGAGGTCAGCGCCGGCGCAGCCGGCGCACTCCCCGCCACCCGGCGTAGCCGACGCCGGTGCCTGCTGCGGCACCCGCCAGCAGGAACACCACCGACAGCGCCGGCCGGGCACCGCTGACCGCGCCGCGCGCCGGTACGGCGGCGCGGGCCTTGACACCCGGACGCGCGGCCTGCGAGAGCAGCTCCTCGAGCAGGCCGGGTGGCGGGGGCTCGGTGGGGACGGCCAGGCCGCGCAGGCCGGCCGCGAGCTCCCGCTCGGCGGAGAAGGCCCGCTGGCAGTCGGGGCAGCGGCGCAGGTGCAGGCCGACCAGCCGGCGGCGCAGCCGCGGCAACGACCGGTCGACGTACGCCGGCAGCTGGGACGTGACCTCGCGGCAGAGCCGGCTGCTCGCGGCCCCACCCGTCATGTCCCGATCAGTCATGCCCGACCAGCTCCCTCAACCTCGTGTGGGCCCGGTGCAGCCGCACCTTGACCGCCCCTTCGCTGATACCCAGCACCTGGGCCGCCTGCCTGGTCGACAGGCCCTGCACGTCCCGCAGCTCGACGACCTCGCGCGCGTCGTCCGGCAGGGTGGTCAGCGCGAGGGCGGCACGCGCGGCCAGGTCGGCCGTCTCGGCCCGCGCTGCCGGGTCCGGCGCGGGATCGGCCAACTCCACGGACAGCTCCTCGGCGCCCGCCGACTGGCCGCGGGCACGCACGTCGCCGCGGGCTCGCAGCGCCGTCAGGCAGACGTTCACCGTCACCCGGTGCAGCCAGGTGCCGAAGGCGGACTCGCCGCGGAAGCCGAGCACCGAGCGGACGACCCGCAGGTAGACCTCCTGCGTCGCGTCGGCCGCGTCACTCGGGTCGCCCAGCAGGCGGCGGGCCAGGGCGTAGACGTCGGCGTAGGTCGCCCGGATGAGCAGGTCCATCGCCCCGGGTTCCCCGCGCTGCACGGCCCGCACGAGGGAGGGGTCGACGTCCACCTGTCCACCGTCCCAGCTTCCTGCCTGTAACCGACCGCGACGCGCGCAGTCCAACAGTGTGAGCGGGGCAAGGCGTCCCGCCGACCTCACCACAGGAGTGGTGGCCATGTACCCCTTCGTCGTCTTCCTCGCTCTCGCTCTCGGGCTCGTCGTCGTCCTGCAGGTCATCGACGAGTTGCTGCCGGTCAAGGCTCCCGCCGCCCTGAGCCGGACCATCGCTGTGGTGCTCGCCGCCGGATTCGCCTGGGGCCTGGACTACTCCGTCTTCGCGGCCTTCGGCCAGGAGCTGCGCACCGCCTGGATGCACCCGGCCGTGACCGGCCTCGCGCTGGTCGGTGGCGGGGAGTTCGTCCGCAGCCTGGTGCACGCGCTCGGCCACCGGGCCGGCGAGCCTCCGGTCGAGGTCGCGCCGCACCGGACCATCCGCGCGGCCTAGTCGCACGAAGGTAGGGAGAGCGGCCGCCACGACCCCGCGGCCGCTCCTCTACGTCAGGACGTCGCTGTCAGGTCAGGACGTCGTACGCCAGCCGCAACACCAGCGCGCCGACGACGACGAGGAAGACCCGGCGGACCCAGGTGCTGCCCCGGCGGATCGCCAGCCGGGTGCCGATCTGGCTGCCGGCCAGGTTGCTGGCGGCCATCGCCGCACCCAGCAGCCACAGCACGTGCCCGCCGTAGGCGAACAACGCGAGCGCCGCCAGGTTGGTCGCGGTGTTGACGACCTTGGCGGTCGCGCTGGCGTGCAGGAACGACAACCCGACCGCCCCCACCAGCAGGAAGACCAGGAAACTCCCGGTGCCGGGGCCGACGAAGCCGTCGTAGAAGCCGATGACGGCCCCACCGACGACCGCAGTGGCCCGCTGCGCCCGGGCCCGCATCCGCAGCAACTCCACCTCGCCGAGCGACGGCCGGCGCAGCGTGTGGAGCAGGACCGCCACCAGCGCGACCAGGATCACCGGCTCGAGCACCTCGCTGCCGACCTGCGTCGCGAGGAGAGCGCCGCCGGCGGAGCCGACGAAGGCCGCGGCCGCCATCCACCCCGCCGTCCGCCGGTCCACCGCGATCCGCCGGTTGTAGGTCACCGCTGCACTGGCCGTGCCCACCACCGAGGCCAGCTTGTTGGTGCCGAGCAGCGCCACGACGGGTGCCTGGGGCAGCACGACGAGCAGCGCCGGCAGCTGCACCAGCCCGCCGCCGCCGACGATGGCGTCCAGCCCCCCGGCGAGGAAGGCGAACGCGCAGAGCACCAGCAGCTCGCCGGTCCCGACGTCGATGCCGCACCTCCTCTGGCCGCTCGGCGCACCCTTCCGTACCGTCACCGGCATGAGTGCACCGGACCCCGCCGCCCTGGCCGAGACCCGCAGCCGGCTGCGCGAGACCTACCTCAGGCCGGCGGGGGAGCGACCGGCGTCCTCCGCCCGCGGGCTGCACCACACCGCGCTGGTCAGCGGCGACGTCGAGCGCACCACCCGCTTCTACAGCGAGCTGCTCGAGTTCCCGCTCACCGAGATGATCGACAACCGGGACTACCCGGGCTCGACGCACTTCTTCTTCGACATCGGCCACGAGAACCTGCTGGCGTTCTTCGACTTCCCCGGCCTGGACAGCGGCCCGTACGCCGAGGTGCTCGGCGGCCTGCACCACATCGCCATCTCGGTCGAGCCGTCCCGTTGGCAGCACCTCGAGGCCAAGCTCGACGCGGCGGGCGTGGAGTACGTCCGTCACAGCGGGACCTCGCTCTACTTCACCGGCCCGGACGGTGAGCGGCTCGAGCTGATCTGCGACCCGCTGGGTGAGATGTACGGAGACAAGGTCCTGTAGTCAGGCCTGTTCGGGCTGGGACGTCCTCGGCGGCGCCTGGTTGGTGTGCACCGGGGTCTGCGCCGGCCGGACCGGCATGAGCACGTCGAGGTGCTCCCTGGACGCCTTGGGCTCCCCGACGTGGTCGACGGCGTGCGGGTCGGCGGCGTAGCGCTCGCGGCTCGCGATGACCTCCGCCTCGGCCTCCGTGCGGCCCACCCAGGCCGCGCCCTCCACCGACTTGCCGGGCTCGAGGTCCTTGTAGACCTCGAAGAAGTGCTGGATCTCCAGCTTGTCGAACTCGCCGATGTCACCGATGTCCTTCAGGTGCGCCTGCCGCGGGTCGCCGGCCACCACGCAGAGCAGCTTCTCGTCCGGCCCGGCCTCGTCGGTCATCCGGAACATGCCGATCGTGCGGCAGGTGATCAGGCAGCCGGGGAAGGTCGGCTCCTCGAGCAGCACCAGCGCGTCGAGCGGGTCGCCGTCACCACCGAGCGTGCACTCCACGAAGCCGTAGTCCGCCGGGTAGCTCGTGCTCGTGAACAGCCGCCGGTCGAGCCGGATACGCCCGGTGTGGTGGTCCATCTCGTACTTGTTGCGCTGCCCCTTGGGGATCTCGATGGTGACGTCGAACTCCACGGCGGGCGGTACCTCCTCGTATGCCGGCCTCCTGAGGCGGCGGGCGGATGTCCACCTAGTCTCCCCTACGGGCGGGAAGCGGCTCGCGGAGGGCGGTTCGGGGTGGGTACGGCGCGCGTACGTGGCCTGGTCGGGCTGCTCGTGGCGGCCACCCTGGCTGTCGGCGCGAGCACCGCCGTGTCGCTGCGGAGCTCCCAGGAGATCAGCGTCCGGCCGCCGGCGCCGACGGCTCCGCCGGTGCGCGGGGCGCTGCTGCCGGAGGTCCCCGGCGCCGCGCCCGCGCCCACCGCCGCCGGTCTGCAGGCCGCGGTGGCGACGGCGCTGGCGGATCCGGCCCTCGCCGGCCGACTGGCTGTGTCGGTGGTGGACGCGACGACCGGTCGGCCGCTGCTCGAGCGTGGCGCGGACCGGCCGCTGCTGCCCGCGTCCACCGCGAAGATCGCGACGGCGGTGGCCGCCCTGACCGCGCTGCCTCCCGGCAGCCGGCTGTCCACGCGCGTCGTTGCCGGTACGGCACCCGATGAGGTGGTGCTGGTCGGCGGCGGCGACCCGACGCTGGCCGGCCCGAAGGACAGACCCGGCTACCCGGGCGCGGCCCGGCTGACCGACCTCGCTGCACGGGTGCGCGCGACGCTGGGGGCCGCGACCGTGACCCGGATCCTGGTCGACGAGTCGCTCTACTCCGGACCGCGGCTGGGGCCCGGCTGGAAGGACAGCTACGTCACCCAGGGAGCCGTCGCCCCCGTCGGCCCGCTGATGGTCGATCACGGCCGGGTGCGACCCGACCGGATCCGCCGGCACCCGGACCCCGCCGTCGCGGCCGGCCGGGCGCTGGGTGCGCTGCTGCAGCCGGGCGCACCCGTGGAGGTCGCGCGTGGTCGCGCTGCCGCGGGCGCCGCCGAGCTCGGGGAGGTCAGCAGCCCCCCGGTGCCGCAGCTGGTGGAGCGGATGCTGGCCCGTAGCGACAACGACCTGGCCGAGGCGCTGCTGCGTCAGGTGGCGATCGCGCAGGGGCAGCCGGCGTCGTTCGCGGGTGCCGCCGCCGCCGTTCGGGACGTTCTGGGTCCCTTCCTCGACGAGGTCGGCGTGGGCCGCGAGTCGGTCGCGCTGGTCGACGGCAGCGGCCTGTCCCGGCTGGACCGGATCGAGCCCGCCGCCCTCACCCGGCTGCTCGCCCGGGTCGCCTCCGACGACGGCTCGTCGACCGCCGAGCGGCTGGCGCCGGTTCTGACCGGACTGCCGGTGGCCGGCTTCTCGGGCACGCTGTCCGACCGCTACCGGGCGGGCGGCGGCCTGCCCGCGGCCGGGGTGGTGCGTGCCAAGACCGGGACGCTCAACGGCGTCAGCGCGCTCGCGGGGCTGGTCCGCACCGCCGACGGGCGGCTGCTGGCCTTCGACCTCACCGCCGACGGGGTGCCGCTCGGTGCGACCCGGCGCGCCGAGGAGGCGCTGGACCGGCTGGCCGCGGCGCTGGCCGCCTGCGGCTGCCGCTGACCCCCGTACTTCCTTGCGTCCTGCTGGCGTCGGCGCAGACTGCTCCGCAGCGCAGGACGCAAGGGGGGCAGGAGCGGGCGTAGCGTGGCGAGAATGCCGAGCCCGATCGACTACGACCTGGCGGTCGCCACCGCGCGCCGCCTCGCTCCCGCGCCTCCACAGGTCAGCTGGGCCGAGGCCGGGGAGGTCGTGGCCGAGCTGCGTGGCCTCGCGGTGCAGGCGGAGGAGCACGTGCGTGCCGTCACCGGCCTGGTGCCGCCGGGCCCGGTGCTGCAGGCCACCGTCGTCGACCGCCCCGGCTGGGCCGCGGTGAACGTCGAGGGCTTCCGGATCGTCCTCGAGCCGCTGACCCGCAAGCTCGCGGATCGACAGACCAGCGCCACGGCCACCGCCATGACCGCAAAGGTCGCCGGCGTGCAGATGGGCTCGGTGCTGGCCTGGCTCTCGGGCAAGGTCCTGGGGCAGTACGAAGCCTTCACCGCCGCCGGCACTCCCGGTCGGCTGATCCTGGTGGCGCCGAACCTGGTCGAGACCGAACGCCGGCTCGGCGTCGACCCGCACGACTTCCGGCTGTGGGTCGCGCTGCACGAGGTCACCCACCGCACCCAGTTCACCGCGGTGCCGTGGATGCACGACCACGTGCGTGCGGAGATCACTGCCCTGCTCGAGGCCACGTCCCTGGACGACCCGGCGCAGCTGGTCGACCGGATCAAGGCGGTCGCGACGGGCCTGCCGCGCGGTAGCTCGTTGATCGAGTTGCTCCAGACGCCGGAGCAGCGGGTCGTCCTGGACCGGGTCACGGCCTTCATGAGCCTGCTCGAGGGTCACGCCGAGCACGTGATGGACGGCGTCGGTCCGGTCGTCGTGCCGAGCGTCACGCACATCCGCACCAAGTTCGACGAGCGCCGCAAGGAGTCCGGCGGGCTGCTCGACCGGCTGCTGCGCAAGGCCCTCGGCCTGGACCTCAAGGCGCTGCAGTACGCCGAGGGAAAGGTCTTCGTCGACACCGCCGTGCGCGAGCTCGGGATGCAGGGCTTCAACCGGGTGTGGGAGTCCCCGGCCACGCTGCCCACCCGACAGGAGATCCGCGAGCCGCTGGCCTGGGTGCGCCGCATCGACGGCACCCCGGCCCTCACCGCCTGACGCACGGTGACCGGTCCGCCTCCGGCCACCGCCGCGGTCCGGGTCGCCGTACGCCGCTCGCTCGCCGGGCTCGCCGGCCCCGTGGCCGCGGCCGTCTCGGGGGGCGCCGACTCACTGGCGCTGGCCGCCGCGCTGGCCTTCGAGCGACCCGGCTCGCTCGCGCTGGTGGTGGACCACGGTCTGCAGACGGGCTCGGCCGCCGTCGCCGCGCGTGCGGCCGAGCAGTGCGGGGGGATGCGGCTGCAGGCGCACGTGCTCACCGCGCCACCTGCTTCAAGATCTTCGGAGGATGCACAGGGCTCTGCTGCTGTGGATCCTCCGAAGATCTTGAAAGGACCCGAAGCCTCTGCGCGCACCGCCCGCTATGCCGCGCTGGATGCTGCCGTCTCCGAGCACGGGCTGACCGCGGTCCTGCTCGGCCACACGCTGGACGACCAGGCGGAGACGGTGCTGCTGGGGCTCGCCCGGGGGGCCGGCGCCCGTGCGCTGGCCGGCATGACGGACCGCCCGCCGTACCTCCGCCCGCTGCTCGGACTGCCCCGCGCCACCACGGGCCAGGCCTGCGCCGAGGCCGGCCTCGACCCGTGGGAGGACCCGCACAACCGCGACCCCGCCTACACCCGGGTACGGGTCCGCCAGCGGGTGCTGCCGGTCCTGGAGGTCGAGCTCGGGCCGGGGATCGCCGCTGCCCTGGCCCGCACCGCCGCGCAGCTGCGGGAGGACGTCGACGCCCTCGACGCGCTCACCCCGCTGACCGACGACGTGGCGACGCTGGCCGGGCTGCCGGCCGCGCTGCGCGTCCGCGCGCTCAAGCGGTGGGCCGAACAGCAGTGCGGTGCAGCGGTGACCACCGCCCACCTCGAGGCCCTGCGTGCGCTGGTCGAGGACTGGCGCGGCCAGGGTCCGGTCGCGCTGCCCGGCGGGCAGCGGGTGGCCCGTCGCGGCGGGCGGCTAGCCTCGCTCCCGTGACCGATGACGTGCCGAAGGAGATCGAGCGGGTCATCATCTCGGAGCGGGACATCGCGGCCAAGGTCCGCGAGTTGGCGGCGCAGGTCGACGCCGACTACGCGGGCAGGGAGATCCTGCTGGTCGGGGTCCTCAAGGGCGCGGTCATGTTCATGGCCGACTTCGCGCGGGCCCTGCGTACACCGGTGTCGATGGAGTTCATGGCGGTCTCGTCCTACGGGTCGGCAACGAGCAGCAGCGGCGTCGTCCGGATCCTCAAAGACCTCGACCGCGACATCGCCGACGAGCACATCCTGATCGTCGAGGACGTCATCGACTCCGGCCTGACGCTGTCGTGGCTGCTGCGCAACATGCGTTCGCGCGGTCCGGCGTCGGTCGAGGTGGTCGCGCTGCTGCGCAAACCGGAGGCGGCGAAGGTGGACGTCGCGGTGAGGTACGTCGGATTCGACATCCCCAGCGAGTTCGTCGTCGGCTACGGCCTGGACTACGCCGAGCGGTATCGCGACCTGCCCTTCGTGGGGCTGCTGCGGCCCGAGGCCATCGACGGCGGGCACCTGGACGGTGGGCACGGCCGGCGTTCCTGAGCGAGAATGGCCCCGGAACACCCTGTGCACCTGGTCCGTTGGACTGCAGACGGGCAATAGCCCCGGTGTACCTTCGTGACCATCTTCTCCAGGAGGGACGGGGCGGCTCGCCCCCCATCGGATGAACCTCAAGCGCTTTTCCCGCGGGCCCTTCCTCTATATCACGTTGGGCCTGCTGGTCCTGCTGTTCGTGTCCGGCAGCCTGCGCGGTGACCGCGACTTCAAGGAGGTCGACACCGCCTCGGTGCTGGCCGCCATCGCCGCCGGTGACGTGCGGAGCTCCGACGAGGAGCCGGTGCTCGTCCTCGACAAGGAGCAGGAGGTCCACCTCGAGCTCGAGGAGGGCGCGGAGATCGACGGCGAGTCGAAGGTCAAGACGTCCTTCCTGTTCGACCAGGGACGTCAGTTCACCGACGCGCTGCAGGAGGCCGACGTCCCCTATGACGTCCAGGTCAACAACACCGGGGTGTTCACCCAGATCCTGATCAGCTTCCTGCCGATCCTGCTGATCCTCGGTCTGCTCTTCTACTTCATGACCCAGATGCAGGGCGGCGGCAGCCGCGTCATGCAGTTCGGCAAGAGCAAGGCCAAGCTGGTCAGCAAGGACACGCCGAAGACGACCTTCGCCGACGTCGCCGGCGCTGACGAGGCACTCGAGGAGCTCCTGGAGATCAAGGAGTTCCTGCAGGAGCCGGCGAAGTTCCAGTCCGTCGGCGCCAAGATCCCCAAGGGTGTCTTGCTGTACGGTCCGCCCGGCACCGGCAAGACGCTGCTGGCCCGGGCGGTGGCCGGCGAGGCGGGCGTGCCGTTCTATTCGATCTCCGGGTCGGACTTCGTCGAGATGTTCGTCGGCGTCGGCGCCAGCCGTGTGCGCGACCTGTTCGAGCAGGCCAAGGCCAACGCTCCCGCGATCATCTTCATCGACGAGATCGACGCCGTCGGCCGGCACCGCGGCGCCGGCATGGGCGGCGGCCACGACGAGCGCGAGCAGACGCTCAACCAGATGCTCGTCGAGATGGACGGCTTCGACGTCAAGGGCGGCGTCATCCTCATCGCCGCCACCAACCGACCCGACATCCTGGACCCGGCGCTGCTGCGCCCGGGCCGCTTCGACCGGCAGATCGCGGTGGACCGTCCCGACATGCAGGGCCGCCGGCAGATCCTCGAGGTGCACGCCAAGGGCAAGCCGGTCGCGCCCGAGCTCGACCTCGAGGTCATCGCCCGGCGCACTCCCGGCTTCACCGGCGCCGATCTGGCCAACGTCCTCAACGAGGCCGCGCTGCTCACTGCCCGCAACGGCGGCAAGCTCGTCGACATGTCCTCGCTCGAGGAGGCCATCGACCGGGTGATGGCCGGCCCGCAGCGGCGCACCCGGCTGATGAGCGACAAGGAGAAGAAGCTCACCGCCTACCACGAGGCCGGTCACGCCCTTGTTGCCCACGCGCTGCCGAACACCGACCCGGTGCACAAGATCACCATCCTGCCGCGCGGCCGGGCGCTGGGCTACACCATGGTGCTGCCGACCGAGGACAAGTACTCCCAGACGCGCGCCGAGCTGCTCGACATGCTGGCCTACGCGATGGGTGGTCGGGCCGCCGAGGAGCTGGTCTTCCACGACCCGACCACCGGCGCCAGCAACGACATCGAGAAGGCCACCGCCACCGCCCGCGCCATGGTGACGCAGTACGGCATGAGTGAGCGGCTCGGAGCGGTGAAGTTCGGCCAGGAGTCCGGCGAGGTCTTCATGGGCCGCGACATGGGCCACGGCCGCGACTACTCCGAGGAGGTCGCCGCGCAGGTCGACGCCGAGGTGCGCGCGCTGGTGGAGAACGCGCACCACGAGGCGTGGGAGATCCTCGTGGAGTACCGCGACGTGCTCGACGACATGGTCCTCAAGCTGCTCGACCAGGAGACGCTCAACAAGGACGAGGTCCTCGAGATCTTCGCCCCGATCCAGAAGCGCCCGCTGCGTGAGCACCCCACCGGCAACGGCCGCCGCCCGCTGTCCAGCAAGCCGCCGGTGCTCACCCCGGCGGAGCTGGCCGTCATGGGCCCGGCCGACCTGGCCGAGCTGGAGGACCTGGCCCGCGGTCGCAAGCGCGACGGCGTGACCGGGCGCGGCAAGGCGCCGTCCTCGTCCCGCCGGCGTACGCCCGCGCCCGGGAGCAACGGGAGCGACGCGCCCGCCCGCTCGCGCGAGTCGGTCAACCGGGAGGCGCAGCCGCGAGAGGCGCCGGACACGGGCCGATCGGCCCGGCCGCCCGCTCCGCGACGCCGCCGGGCCACCGGCACCGACCCGGCGTCCTGAGCGGAGCAGTGCCCACCCCGTACGACGCCGCCCGGGTCGAGGCCGCCGTTCGCGAGCTGCTCGCGGCTGTCGGCGACGATCCCGACCGCGAGGGCCTGGTCGACACCCCCGCCCGGGTCGCGCGGATGTACGCCGAGGTGTTCGCCGGCCTGCACACCCGGCCGGAGGACCTGGTCCTCCCGCTGTTCGACGAGCGGCACGACGAGCTGATCATCGTCAAGGACATCCCGCTGTCCTCCTTCTGCGAGCACCACCTCATCCCGTGGACGGGGCACGCGGCGGTCGGCTACCTGCCGGGCAGGGACGGCCGGATCACCGGCCTGTCCAAGCTGGCCCGGCTGGTCGACCTCTACGCCAAGCGCCCGTCGGTGCAGGAGCGGGTCACCGCCCAGGTCGCCGACGCGCTGATGGAGCGGCTGGAGCCGCGCGGCGCGATCGTCGTCGTCGAGGCAGAGCACCTGTGCATGTCGATGCGCGGCGTGCAGAAGCCGGGGGCCCGCACCGTCACCTCGGCCGTACGCGGCTCGCTGAAGAACTCCGCGGTCACCCGGGCCGAGGCGATGAGCCTGATCCTCGGGCGCTGACCGTGCCGGCCCCTCCCGAGCTCCGTGGCTTCCCCGGACTCGGCCGCGCCCGGGTGATGGGGGTCGTCAACGTCACGCCCGACTCCTTCAGCGACGGCGGGGAGCACACCGACGCCGCGAGCGCCGTACGCCACGGGCTACGGCTGCTGAACGACGGCGCCGACCTGCTCGACGTCGGCGGCGAGTCCACCCGGCCCGGCGCCGGACGGGTGCCCGAGGCCGAGGAGCTGCGGCGGGTGCTGCCCGTCGTCGACGGGCTGGCCGCTGCCGGCGCGGTCGTGTCGGTCGACACGATGCGCGCGTCGGTCGCCGAGGCGGCGCTGGCCGCCGGTGCGCAGCTGGTCAACGACGTCTCCGGCGGGCTGGCCGATCCCCGGATGCTGCCGCTGGTCGCCGAGGCGCAGGTCGGCTACATCGCCATGCACTGGCGCGGCCACAGCACCGACATGGCCGCCCGCGCCGTCTACGCCGACGTGGTGTCCGAGGTATGCGCCGAGCTGACCGCGCGCCGCGACGCGGCGGTCGCGGCCGGTGTCGATCCCGCGCGGCTGTTGCTCGATCCCGGGCTCGGCTTCGCCAAGACCGCCGTCCACAGCTGGGCGCTGCTGCGGGCGCTTCCCCGGTTGGCGGGACTGGGTACGCCGCTGCTGGTCGGTGCCTCCCGCAAGGGTTTCCTCGGCAGCCTGCTCGCCGACGCGGACGGCACGCCCCGTCCGTCGGCCGGGCGGGACGACGCGACGGCAGCGGTCACCGTGCTCGCCGCGCAGGCCGGCGCGTGGGCCGTGCGGGTGCACGCGGTACGCGCCAGCGCCGACGCCGTGCACGTCGTCGCGGCGGTGCAGCAGTGAGCGATCTCGAGGACGTCGAGTCGGCCAACAGCGCGATGTACGAGGCGTTCGAGTCCGCCGACGTCGACCGGATGGCGCGGGTGTGGGACGACGTGGACCCCGATGCCGTCGTCTGCGTGCATCCCGGCTGGCCGATGCTGCGCCGTCGCGACCACGTGTTGCGTTCCTGGTCGGCGGTCATGGCCGGTACCGACTACATCCAGTTCTTCCTCACCGACGTCCGCATCTGCGTCAACGGTGACACCGCCGTCGTCACCTGCACCGAGAACGTGCTCACCGAGGTGAGCGAGACCGGCTCGAACGGCCAGGTGGTGGCGACGAACGTCCTGGTGCGCCGGGCGGACGGCTGGCGGGTCCAGGTGCACCACGGCTCGCCCGTGCTCGGGCGGCTGGTCGATGAGTGACGCGATCCGGCTCACCGGCCTACGGGTGCGCGGCTTCCACGGCGTGCTGCCCGAGGAGCGCCGGAACGGCCAGGACTTCCTCGTCGACGTCGTGCTGCACCTCGATCTGTCCGCCGCGGCGCGCAGCGACGACCTCGCAGACACGGTGCACTACGGCGCGCTGGCCGAGCGGCTGGCGGCGGTGGTCGCGGGGGAGCCCGTGGCGCTGATCGAGACGCTCGCCCAGCGGCTGGCGGACGTCTGCCTTGCCGACCGCCTGGTCCAGCGGGCGGAGGTCACGGTGCACAAGCCGTCGGCGCCGGTCCCGCTGGAGTTGGCGAACGTGTCGGTGACGGTGGTCCGGCCGTGACCGCGGTGCTGTCGGTCGGCAGCAACGTCGGGGACCGGCTCGCCCACCTCCGGCTCGCGGTGGAGATGCTTGCCCCACTACGGGTTTCGCCGGTCTACCAGACGGCACCCGTCGGTGGGGTGGAGCAGGACGACTTCCTCAACGCCGTCCTGCTGTGCGACCTGGACGCCGAGGCTGCCTGGAGGCGCGCGCAGGCCGCCGAGCGGGCGGCCGCGCGCCAGCGGACCCTGCGCGGTGGGCCGCGGACCCTCGACGTGGACATCGTCGTCGCGGGTGGTCCGGTCCCCGAGGGGCTGGTACTGCCCCATCCGCGCGCCCACGAGCGTGCCTTCGTCCTGGTGCCGTGGGGCGACGTGGACCCGGCCGCCGTCCTGCCCGGGTGTGGCCCCGTGTCCGCCCTGCTCGCGGGCCTGGACCTGCGCGGGGTGCGACGGCGGAACGACCTGGTGCTGCTCCCGTGACACCGACCCGCTACGGCACGCTCGCCGGCCTGGTGCTCGGCTTCGGTGTCCTCGGCTACGCCCTGGCTGCCGTGGCGTACGGCGTGCTGCCCGCCCTGCCCCGCTACGCGCCGGTGACGGTCGTGCTGCTCGCCGTCGCCGAACTGGGCATGGCCAAGGTGGTGCGCGACCGGCTGGCGCACCGGCTTGACGCGCATGGCCAGCCGAGGGGCCGCCCGCTGCACCCGATGCAGGTTGCCCGGGCCGCGGTGCTGGCCAAGGCCTCCAGCGCCGGCGGCTCGATCCTGCTCGGGATGTACAGCGGCCTGCTGGCGTGGACGCTGCCGCGCGGCGGCCGGCTCGCCGCGAGCGGTGAGGACGCGCTGGTGTCCGGCCTGTCGGCCCTGGCCTGCCTGGGCCTGGTGGTGGCGGCGCTGCTGCTGGAGCGGGCCTGCCGGCGGCCGGACGACCGCGGCCTAGAGTCGCCGTCGTGAGCGCCGACCTCGACACCCTGTCCACCGACGAGTTGCGCCAGCGGGCCTTCGAAAAGGCCGAGCGGAGCCACGACGTCGGCTTCTTCTGGGATCTCGTGAAGCACATGCGTGCCTCGCAGGCCATCGCCGGCGAGGACGGCTCCTCCGGTGCCATCACCGGCAGCATCAGCGAGCTGGTCCACCTGGTCCGCGAGCTGATGGGCCGGCAGCCGTTCGGCGAGGACGAGCCGCTGCTGCGCGCCAGGTTCCTCCAGTATCTGCGCTAGCGGCTGGCGCTGCTCGACGCCCGGGCAGGTGTCGCATGAGCGCCGGACCTTCCGTTCTCGGTGCCACCAGGGGCGTGGGTGCGCAGGAGTTCGGCACCGAGAACGGCTACCAGGGGGCAGGCTCGGTCCAGGCCGGCGGTCCAGCCCGGCGGCCCAGGCCGGCGGCCCAGCCCGGCGATCCCGGCTGACGCGCCACTCACCGGTCGAGAAGCTCACCTGTCCAGAAGCTCCCCCACCGGCACCTCCACGTCCAGCACGTTCCCCTCCGGTGGCAGCGGACCACTCCAGTGCGGGTCGTACGCGAAGCTCGGGGCGTAGAGGAAGTTGAAATCCAGGACCAGCTCCCCGTCCGGCGTGCTGCCGAGGTCCGCGCCCGTGACGGTGTCGTAGAGGTAGCGGCCGCCGCCGTAGGACAGCGTGCCGCTGCCGGCGTCGCGCACCGGGATCCACAAGCCGCTGCCGTACGACATGAGCTGCCAGGCGTCGAGCTGTCCCCATGGCGTCCGCAGCACTCCCGCCCGCTCGAACGGCACCTCTTCGCCGCTGTCCGTGAGCACCGTGATGCGTTGCGCAGGAGCAGGTTCCAGCCGAGCGGTCATGCGCCAGCCGCTGTCATAGTCCGCGACGGCGAGTCCGCGGAAGGCCTTCCGGTCCGCAACCGGGGAGCAGGGGTGGTCGGCGAACAGCCGGTCCCGTTCCGCCGCCCAACCGGCGTGCGCGACGTGCGGGTAGAGCTCGGCGCGCACGTTCTCGTACAGCTCGAAGATCTGGCGCCGCCAGTCGAGCAGCTCGAGCACGGGCGCGGTCATACGCCTCATCCTGCCCGTCCCACGTCCGTTCTCGGTGCCATCAGCGGGTGCGGTGAGCGTGTCCCCGGCACCGAGATCGGAGCTACAGGGAGGGGCTGTCCACAAGTTTGCCGTGCCTGGCTGCGCAGGTGTTCTTCCAGCGGCAGCGTCCGGGCGCATGGACATGATCCGACAGGCCCGCGCCGACGCCGGGATGGTGCCTAGCGCCGCACTCGGTGACCATCCGGCCCGCGCAGCTGGGCGGCGTGGCCTGGAGCTGTGCCAGCCCCGGGTGTACGTGGCGTCGACGCAGCCCGTCGGAGCACCCGAGCAGGTGGCGGCGGTGCGGCTCAGCGTCACGGACGAGTACGCCTTCCTCGGACAGACGGCGCTGTGGTTGTACGGGGCCGGGGAGGCCCCGACAAAGGTGTGCGTCGGGGTGCCGCACGGCACGCGCTACCGCGTGCGACCGCCGAGTGAGGTCAGCCGGGTCTGCAGCGAGGTGCTGCGCGGCAGCAGGACGATCAACGGCTGCCGCGTGGTGGCCCTCGAGATCGCGGTGATCCAGGCCTGCCAGGGACTGATCGGTGCGGCCGCCGCCCTGGCCATCGTCGAGTCCGTGCTGCGCGACCGGCGGACGACCGTCTCGCGGCTACGGCGCCGCTGCCGCCGGGGACTGACTGGTTCGGCAGCGGTCCGTCGGGCGCTGGACGAACTGTCCGGCACCAGCCTCGACGCGGCAGTGCGCCGTCTGCGCGAGGCACTCGAGGCGCGCGGAGTGCTGGGCCTCGAGCCCGAGCTGCACTTCCTCAGCGTTGAGGGCGCCTCGGCGTACGGCGATCTAGTCGACGAGCAGAGCCTGACGCTGGTGGAGGTGGACGGTTACCTCTCGCACACCGAGCGTGCGCGATTCCGGGCGGACCGGCGGCGCGACCGGTGGCTGCATCGCCAGCACGCCATGGTGACGGTACGAGTGGACGCGGCCGAGACGACCGACGACCTCGACGCGCTGGCGGACGAGCTCGCTGATCTGATCCTGCACCGCCGCACGCTGAACCAGCAGTCGGCCTGAGACCACACCGCGGGCCCACGCGAGCGTCGCGGCGGGCCGGGCTGTTCCCGCCGGGCTGCTCCCGCCGGGCTGCTCCCGCTGGGCTGTTCTCGGTGCCGGGCTCTCGCGGGCCTGACCCCGTGGCGGCACCCAGAACGGGTGGGCAGAGGCGCCTTCGGCTGATCGCCCCGCCGGCTGGGCTGTTCTCGGTGCCGGCCTCACGCGGCGTCGGCCCCGTGGCGGCACCGAGAACGGGGGGCGGGGCACCGAGAACGGGGGGCGGGGCGGCGGGGGCCGGGTCGAGGCGGCGTGGGCCGCACGGCGGCAGCCCCCTACTTGTCGATGTCGCCGATCACGAAGAAGAAGGACCTCAGGACGGTCAGCAGGTCGCCGATCCGACACCCCGGCAGCACCGTCCCGAGCGCCGACACGTTGTTGAACGACGCGGTGCGCATCGCCAGGCGCCACGGCGTCCGCTCGCCGCGGGACACCAGGTAGTAGCCCTGGATGCCGAGCGGGTTCTCCGTCCAGGCGTAGGTGGAGCCCTCCGGCGCCTTCACCGTCTTGCGCAGCCGCAGGGCCACCGCGCCGGCCGGCAGCCGGTCCAGGCAGGCGACGGCCAGGTCCAGCGACACCGCCACCTGGTCGAGCACGCACGAGAACCGCGCGTGCGCGTCGCCCGCCGACCGCGACACCACCGGCACGTCCAGCGAGCCGTAGGCGAGGTACGGCTCGTCCCGCCGCAGGTCGAGGTCGACGCCGCTCGCGCGCGCCAGTGGCCCGGAGACGCCGTGCGACAGCACGACATCGGCGGGCAGCACGCCGACCCCGCGCGGCTCCGCGTCCACCACCGAGGCGAGTGCGGGCAGCACCGTGCGCACACCGTCGACCGCGGCCCGCGCCCGATCCGCCCACCCCGCCGGCACGTCGGCGGCCAGCCCGCCGATCCGGTTGAACATGTAGTGCATCCGCCCGCCGGTCGCCTCCTCCATCACCCCCTGCAGCCCCTCGCGCTCGCGGAAGCCCAGCTGGACGGCGACGTCGGACGCGCCCAGGAACGCGAGGTGGTTGAGCACCCGGTTCAGCTCCGCGAGCAGCGTGCGCAGCCACACGGCACGGTCCGGGACCTGCATCCCCAGCATCCGCTCGACCGCCAGGCAGATGCCGAGCTCGTTGCTGAAGGCCGAGAGCCAGTCGTGCCGGTTCGCCAGCATCACCAGCTGGCGGTAGTCGCGGACCTCGAACAGCTTCTCCGCGCCGCGGTGCATGAAGCCGACGACCGGCTCGGCGGTGCGGATCACGTCGTCGGAGAGGGTCAGCGCGACCTGCAGCACGCCGTGCGAGGAGGGGTGGTGCGGTCCGAGTGGCAGCACCACCGCGTCGGTCGCGTGCGCGGCCGCTCCCACGGCCACGAGCAGTTCGCTCACCCCGCCTCCGCGGGCACGCACTGCTCCGTCACTCCGCCGAGCCTACGAGCAGGTCCTCGATGCCCACCGGGACGACGACCCAGCCGTACGACCCGAGGCCGCGCCGGTCCAGCAGCTCGGCGGCGGACGACGCCGCCGCGAGCCGGGCCAGGTACCCGTGCGGGTCGGTCGTGGCGAGCTCGCGCGGCGGCGGCTCCGACCGGATGCCCAACAGGGCCAGGGCTTGTGTCTGCTCGACCAGCCGCCCGCCGGCCGCGGCCACCAGCGCGTCCAGTGCCACGTGGGCGGTGATGTCGCGCTCGCCGTCCGGGATCGGGTGCACCGGGCGCCCCTCGCGCCAGCCGGTCAGCGTCGGCCGCCGGTCGCCCCAGGTCGCGCGGTCGCCCAGCACATGGCCGTAGTCGACGGCGACCGCCAGGCCCCGGCGTACCTGCTGCACGGCGGCCGCCCAGGCCAGGTCGCGCGACAGCCCCACCTCCACGCGGCGTCCCTGCGGCCACCAGCGCGTGGCCCACTCCAGCGCCTCCGGAGGTGCCGGAGCGCCCAGCACCTCCTGGCCGTCGGCCGCGACCTCGACCAGCCGGTTGTCGAACACCACGTCCAGCGGTACGTCGTCCAGCCACTCGTTGGAGAACAGCAGCCCCTCCAGTGGCGGCACGTCCCGCCGCCAGCCGACCCCGACCTGCGGGTCCGGAGCGAGGTCGACCCCCGTCAGGCGCCAGCGTGCCGGCACGTCGGGCAGCGCGCTCAGCAGCTCCCCGCGGCCGGCGCCCACGTCGACGACGTCGAACGGGTCCGGCCGGCCGAGCGCGTCGTCCACCCGGCCGGCCAGCCGGCGGACCGCCGTGGCGAACAGCGGCGAGGCGGCCACGGAGGTGCGGAAGTGCGCGACCGGCGCCTCCCGGAGGAAGAAGCCGCCCTCGCCGTAGAGCGCCCGGGACCAGGCCGACCGCCAGGGTGTCGTGGTCTGCACCCCGGCAGCATGCCCCGGCCCGCCGGGAGGTGATCCCGGACACAGTCGCTGGACGCCTGCGTGGTCGGGGCTACGGTTGTCCTGTACGTCCGGTACCCCCTCGAGGACTGGAACGGCTGATGGATCCGCTCTCCGAACGTCCCGCGCGGCTGCGTGTCGGTGTCGTCGGCGCCGGGCGGGTCGGCGCCGTCCTCGGGGCGGCCCTCGCCCAGGCCGGGCACCAGGTCGTGGCCGCCTCCGCCGTCTCCGCCGCCTCCCGGGCCCGCGCCGCCGACCTGCTGCCCGGCGTGCCGGTGCTGCCGGTGGACGAGGTCGTACGCCGCTCCGGCCTGGTGCTGCTCACCGTCCCGGACGACGTGCTCGCGGAGGTGGTCGCCGGTCTCGCGGCGACCGGCGCGTTCCCGCGCGGCGTGCTGGTGGCGCACACCTCGGGCCGGCACGGCCTCGAGGTGCTCGAGCCCGCGACCCGCGCCGGGGCCCTCCCGCTCGCGCTGCACCCGGTGCTGCCCTTCGCCGGCAGCCCGGTCGACCTGCACCGCCTGTCCGGCACTGCCTTCGGCGTCACCGCACCCGAGCCGCTGCGCCCGGCGGCGGAGGCGCTGGTCGTCGAGATGGGTGGCGAGCCGGTGTGGCTCAGCGAGGAGCAGCGCCCGCTCTGGCACGCCGCGCTGGCGCACGCCGCCAACCACCTCACCACGCTGGTCAGCAGCTCCCTCGACCTGCTCCGGGCCGCCGGTGTCGAGGCTCCGGCACAGGTGCTCGCGCCGCTGCTCGGGGCCGCCCTGGACGGCGCGCTGCGCTCCGGCGACGCGGCCCTGACCGGGCCGGTCGCCCGCGGCGACGCCGGCACGGTGCGGGCGCACCTCGAGGTGCTGGCGCAGGTCGCTCCCGAGGTCCTGCCGTCCTACCTGGCCATGGCGCGGCTGACCGCGGACCGCCTGCTCGCCTCCGGCCGGCTCGACCCGGACCGCGCCGCGGCCCTGCTCGGGGTGCTCGCCACCCCGCCGGCCGGCAGCGTGCCGCGGTGAGGGTCGTCTCGACGCGGGTGGAGCTGGCCGACGCCCGTGCCGCGCTCTCCGGCCGGGTCGCCGTCGTCATGACGATGGGCGCACTGCACGAGGGGCACGCCGAGCTGGTCCGGCAGGCCCGGCGGCGCGCCGACTCGGTGCTCGTGACCGTCTTCGTCAACCCGCTGCAGTTCGGCCGGGGCGAGGATCTCGGCCGCTACCCGCGCACCCTCGACGCCGATCTCGAGGTCTGTCGCCGCGAGGGTGCCGATCTGGTCTTCACGCCGACCGCGGAGGTCGTGTATCCCGACGGTCCGCCGCTGGTGCGGGTCAGCGCGGGTTCGCTCGGCGAGGTGCTCGAGGGCGCCAGTCGACCCGGCCATCTCGACGGAGTGCTGACGGTCGTGCTGAAGCTGCTGCACCTCACCCGGCCCGACCTGGCGCTGTTCGGCCAGAAGGACGCGCAGCAGCTGGTCGGTGTCCGGCGGATGGTGCGCGACCTGGACCTGCCGGTGGAGGTCGTGGCCGTGCCGACGGTCCGAGAGCCGGACGGCCTGGCCCTGTCGAGCCGCAACGCCTACCTGACCGGCGACCAGCGGACCAGCGCCCTGGCCCTGTCCCGGGCCCTCGCCACCGGCGACGTGGAGGCCGGCCGGGCGGTCCTCGCGGCCACTCCCGGTGTCGTGCCCGACTACCTGGCGCGGGTCGACAGCGCCACCTTCTCCCCCTGCCCGGACGGTGACCTGCTCGTGGTCGCCGCGTACGTGGGCCGCACCCGCCTGATCGACAACCGCACCGTCCCGGAAGGCTGACCGCCGTGTACCGCACCATGCTCAAGAGCAAGATCCACCGCGCGACGGTCACGCAGGCCGACCTGCACTATGTCGGGTCCGTCACCGTCGACGAGGACCTGATGGACGCCGCCGACCTGCTGGCCGGCGAGCAGGTCGCCATCGTGGACGTCACCAACGGCGCGCGCCTCGAGACCTACGTCATCGCCGGAGCCCGCGGCAGCGGGGTGATCGGGATCAACGGTGCCGCAGCGCGTCTCGTGCACCCCGGCGACCTGGTCATCCTCATCGCCTACGGGCAGATGGAGGACGCCGAGGCCCGCCGCTACGAGCCGCGCGTGGTGTTCGTCGACGCCGCCAACCGCATCGTCGGGACCGGTCACGACCCGGCCGAGGCGCTGCCCGGCAGCGGGCTGTCCCGCGGTGACGTGGTCCACGCCGGCCCGCGTACCGGGCCGTACGACGACGACCCGTCGCTGCTCGGGTGACGGTTGCGCGGCGGCTGCTGGCGCCAGAGGCCGGCTGGACCACGACCGCCGACGTGGTCGTGGTGGGCTCGGGCGTGGCCGGGCTGACCGCCGCGCTGCACGCCACCCGCGCAGGATCGGTCCTGCTGGTCACCAAGGTCCTCGTCGGCGACGGGTCCACGCGCTGGGCGCAGGGCGGCGTCGCCGCCGCCCTTGGTCCGGGGGACAGTCCCGAGCAGCACCTGCGCGACACCCTCGCCGCGGGCGCCGGGCTGTGTCACGTGCCGGCCGTGCAGGTGCTGTGCGAGGAGGGCCCGACGCGGCTGCGCGAGCTGATCACCCTCGGTGCCGCCTTCGACAGGGGGAACTCCGGTGAGCTGGCCCTCACTCGCGAGGGAGGTCACTCCCGGGACCGGATCGTGCACGCGGGCGGTGACGCCACCGGGGTCGAGGTGCAGCGCGCGCTGGTCGCCGCGGTTCAGGCGCATCCCCGGATCCGCGTGGTCGAGAACGCCCTCGTGCTGGACCTGCTGCGGACGGCGGGCGGCCGGGCCGCAGGCGTGACCCTGCACGTGCTCGGGGCGGGCACCGAGGACGGTGTCGGGTCCGTGCATGCCCGTGCCGTCGTGCTCGCCACCGGCGGCCTGGGCCAGGTGTTCTCGAGCACCACCAACCCTTCGGTCGCCACCGGCGACGGCGTGGCGCTCGCGCTGCGGGCGGGGGCGGCGGTGATGGATGTGGAGTTCGTGCAGTTCCACCCGACGGCGCTGTTCCTGGGACCGGGTCGGACGGGACAGCAACCGCTGGTGTCGGAGGCGATGCGTGGCGAGGGCGCGGTTCTGGTTGATGCCGCCGGACGGCGGATCCTCTCTTCGCAGGACCATCCGCTGGCCGACCTCGCGCCGCGCGACGTGGTCGCGAAGGCGATCACCCGCCGGATGCTGGAGCAGGGCGTCGACCACGTCCTGCTCGACGCCCGCCACCTGGGGGAGGACCTGCTGCTGCAGCGCTTCCCGACGATCGTCGCCCGTTGCCGCGAGGCCGGCATCGACCCGGTGCGCGAGCTGGTTCCGGTGGCGCCGGCCGCGCATCACGCCAGCGGTGGCGTACGCACCGACCTGTCCGGGCGCACCGACGTCCCGGGGTTGTACGCCTGCGGCGAGCTGGCCTGTACCGGCGCGCACGGTGCGAACCGGCTCGCTTCCAACAGCCTGCTGGAGGGGCTGGTCTTCGCCGCCCGCATCGGCGCCGACCTCGAGCGCGCGCTCCCGCCGCAGGGGCAGCCGGTGCCGCCGTCCGGCCCCGGCGTGCTGCTCGACCCGGCCATCCGCCTCGAGCTCGGCCGCACGATGATTGAGGGGGCCGGCGTGCTCCGCAGCAAGGCGTCGTTGGCCGCGACGGCCTGCCGGCTGGACGATCTCGCCCGCCGCACGACCGACGCGCCCGGGCCGGCGGCGTGGGAGGCGACGAGCCTGCACCAGGTCGCCGTGGCGCTGGTCGCGGCCGCCGCCCAGCGTGCCGAGACCCGGGGCGCGCACTGGCGCGAGGATCATCCCGACGTCTCCGACGCCTGGCGCGGGCACCTGGTCACCACCCTGTCCGGCACCGCCTTCGAGCCCCTGTAGGAGTTCTCGTGCTTCTCACCGTCGACGTCGGCAACACCAACACCGTGCTCGGCCTGTTCGACGGGGACCATCTGTTCGAGAGCTACCGCATCAAGTCCGACCCGCGGGTCACCGCCGACGAGCTGGCGCTGATGTTCCGTGGGCTGCTGTCGGCACACCCGGAGCCGGACGGCGTCGCCGTCTGCTCGACGGTGCCGAGTGTGCTGGACGAGCTGCGCCGGATGTTCGAGCGGTACTTCGCCGACGTGCCGACCGTCGTCGTCGGCCCGGGGATCCGGACCGGCGTGCCGCTGCTTTACGACAACCCGCGCGAGGTCGGCCCCGACCGGGTCGTCAACACCCTCGCCGCGCACACCCTCTACGGCGGCCCGGCGGTGGTCGTGGACTTCGGCACGTCGACCAACTTCGACGTGGTGTCCGCCAAGGGGGAGTTCCTCGGGGGGGCGCTCGCGCCGGGGATCGAGATCAGCGTCGACGCGCTGGCCTCCCGGGCCGCGCGGCTGTTCAAGGTGGAGCTCGTCGAGCCGCGCTCGGTCATCGGCAAGACGACCGGGGAGGCGCTGCAGTCCGGCCTGCTCTACGGCTTCGCCGGGCAGGTGGACGGCATGGTCCGGCGGATCGCCGACGAGCTCGGCGAGGAGCCGGTGGTGCTGGCCACGGGCGGGCTGTCGCACCTGATGTTCACCGTCTGCGACACCCTCGACCATCACGAGCCCGACCTCACCCTGATCGGCCTGCGGCTGGTCTACGAGCGCAACGGCTGACCGTCATCTGCCTCCTGGGGCAGGATGTCCGCGATGGACGGGTCCCGCTGGGTGGAGGTGACCGCCTCGCCGTTCCCCCACGAGGCTGAGGGCCTCGCGCAGGTCAAGGCGATGCTGCCGATGGCGCCGCCGTTCCGGGCCTGGTCGAACGTCGAGTTCCGCGACTCGTCGGGCCGCTGGTCGGAGGTCGACCTGCTGGTGCTCGGTCGCCGCCGGCTGCACCTGGTCGAGATGAAGTACTACAGCGGCGTCCTGCGCGGCAACGACCTGACCTGGCAGCGCGACGGCCGGCCGGCGGAGGACTCGCCCCTGAAGCTGGCTCGGCGGAAGGCCCAGCGCCTGGCGAGCCGGCTGCGCGACGAGGCCGAGCGCTACGCGCGGGAGACCCGCCAGCCGGTCGGCGCCGTCCGCGACGCGCTGCCGTACGTCCAGGAGTCGGTCTACCTGCACCACCCGACCTTCCGTTCCGGCCTGCCGATGGCGAGCCAGGCCGATCTGTTCGGGTTGCGGGGCGACACGGCACGCATCGGGCTGGACGGCATCGACGAGCGGCTGCTCGAGAGCGGCCGGCCCGGTCAGCAAGTGGACGTGCGCACCGAGGAGGTCGTTGTCGCGCTGCTGTCGCGCATCGGCCTGGTGCAGCGGCGCCAGCGCGAAGTCGGTTCGTGGATCATCGACGACGAGCCGATGGGCGACGGCGACGGCTATCAGGACTGGCCGGCCCACCACCGGGTCGCGACGACCGACCGGCGCCGCATCCGCTTCTTCCTCACCCCACCAGGGGCCGGCGCCGACCAGGCGCGCATCACGAAGGCGGTCGCCGAGCACGAGTACCGCATCCTGAGCCGGCTGCACGCCGAGGGGCTGCTGCGGCCGCTCGACCTGGTGGAGCACGAGCTCGGGGTCGGACTGGTCTTCCCGTACGACGAGCGGCTGCGGCGGCTGGACCTCTGGCTGTCGGATCGCGCCGACGCGCTGAGCACCGAGCGGCGGCTCGACGTGGTGCAGCAGGTGGCGGAGACGCTGGCGTACGCCCACCGGCACCGGGTGGTGCACCGCGGTCTGCAGCCGTCGGCGGTGGCGGTACGGGAGGTCGACGGCACGATGCTGCGCGTGGTCGTCGGCGACTGGCAGTCCTCCGGGATGGTGCCGGGAGGCTCGTCGGTGGCGGGCTCGTCGGTGGCGGGCGTGACGGGGCTGGCCGGCTCGGAGGCCGCGCAGCGCCTGGCGGGGGTGCTCGGAGCGGGGGCGGACGACGCGCGGCGGCTGGCGCAGGCGTACGCGGCTCCCGAGTCGACCGGGGCGGCTGCCGACCGGGTGCGGCTCGACGTCTTCGCGCTCGGCGCCCTGACCTACTACCTCGTGTCGGGCCGGCACCCGGCGGCCGACCGGCTGGCGCTGCGGGATCGGCTGACGGCCGAGGGCGGGCTCGACCTCGCGGCCGACATGTCGCAGGTCCCGTCTGCGCTGCGGGCGCTGGTGCTGCAGGCGACGCGTCCGGTCGTGTCGGAGCGGCTGGCCGACGTGCGGGCCTTCCTGGAGCTGCTCGACGGGGTGCGCGCGCAGCTGGCTGGCACCGACGAGATCGTCGACCCGCTCGAGGCCGTGCCCGGGGGGCTGCTCGACGGTCGCTGGGAGGTGCAGCGGCGGCTCGGCAAGGGCTCGACCGCCTTGGCGCTGCTCGTGCGGGACACCACGGGCGGCGACGGCGACCAGCCGGTGGTCCTGAAGTGCGCGCTCGACGACGCCGCGGCCGCGCGACTCGACGACGAGGCTGCGGTGCTGGCGACTCTCGACCACCCGCGCCTGGTCCGGCTGCTCGACGGGCCGGTCGACGTCGGGGGCCGGCGGGCGCTGGTGCTGACGAGCGCCGGCGAGTCGACGCTGGCGGAGGCGCTGCAGGCGCGGGCGGGGCGGCTGTCGCTGGACCGGCTGGAGCGCTGGGGCCGGGAGCTGCTGGAGGCCATGTCGGCGCTGGAGCGCCTCGGGCTGAGCCACCGGGACGTCAAGCCCGCCAACCTCGGGTTGCTGGAGGGTCGCGGCGACCGGCAGGCCCACCTGGTGCTGTTCGACTTCTCGTTGGCGCGGGCCCGGGCCGACGCCCTGACGGCGGGTACGGCCCCGTACCTCGACCCGTTCCTCGGCACCGGCGCGCGGACGCAGTACGACTCCGCCGCTGAGCGGTACGCCGCCGCGGTCGTGCTGTTCGAGATGGCGACCGGTGCGCCGCCGGCCTTCGGCGACGGGCAGAGCGACCCGGCGATGGTGCGCGAGGAGGCGACGGTCCACGAGGGGCTGTTCGACCCGGTGCTCGCGCCGCGGCTCGTGCCGTTCTTCCGGACGGCGCTCGCGCGGAACGCCGCGGCCCGCCACGGCACCGCCGGAGACATGCGGGCCGCCTGGGCGGCGGTCTTCGACACGACCGACACCGGCGCCCCGGACGATGCGGGGGCTCTCGCGGCCGCGGCCGTCCCGGGAACGCCGCTGGTGGAGGCGGGCCTGTCAGCACGGGCGCTGTCGGCGGTCGAGCCGCTGAAGGTCGTCACCGCAGGTGATCTTGCCGCGATCGACCCCGTACGCCTCAGCCGTCTGGCCGGTGTCGCCGAGGCGACGCGCAAGGAGCTGCGCGAGCGCGCACGGCTGTGGCGGGAGGCCTTCGCCGCCCCTGCCGAAGACGTCAGCGTGTCGGAGGTCGAGCGGGCGCTGGACCTGCTGCTGCGTGCCGTGCCCGAAGGGCAGCGTGCGACGGCGGCCGCGGTGCTCGGCCACGGCACCGAGGCGGACGTCGATGCCTTCGCGCCCGCCGGGAGGGTCGCCGCCGCGCTGGGGCGCAAGCGGGTGCGCGTGACCGCTGACCTCGTTGCAGCGCGGGCGGCGTGGCGCGCGGATGCCGACGCCGCGGCGCTGCTGGAGCGGGTGCGCGCCGCGGTCGACGACGCCCTGGGTGAGGTCGGCGTCGTCGCCACGGCGACCGCGCTGGCCGCGGCCGCGGGTGCGGTCGGGGGTTCGGTCGCCCCGGTCGAGGCTGATCGGCGCCGGCTGCGCGGCCTGCTCGCGGCGGCGCTGGACCCCGTGGCGACGGACGCCCTGGCCTTGCGCCGGCGCGGCGACGACGTCGTGCTGTTCGGCCGGGAGCCGGCGCTGCTCGACGCGATCGGTGCGGCGGGCGCCGCGCTCGACGAGGCGCTGGCGGCCTCCGGCCCGGACGTGCTGCTGGGCGCCTCGCGGGTCGGCGACCTTGCGGGCCTGACCGCCCCGGTCCTGCAGCCGCTGGACGACGCGGCGGTCGTGCCGCTGGTCGTCGCCGCCGCCGTGGGGGCGCGGCTGTCGGGGCGCGGCGAGGTGCACCGCGCCGACCTGCCGTCGGCGGCGGCGCTGCGCCTGGCGCTGGACGGCCTGTCCCAGGCCGAGCCGCTCGCGGCCGGTGAGGTGCGCGAGCGTGTACGCGCGCGCTTCCCCTCCCTGCCGCCGCTGCCCGGCCGCCCGCAGCTCGACGTGCTGCTGGAGGAGGCAGGGCTCGCCCTGGTCTACGACGAGGCGCGCACGGCCTACCGTGCGCGGGCGCTCCCGACCGACACGACGGGTTTCCGGTCTCGGGTGCCGACGCGACACCTGTCGCCCGAGGCGGCGCGACTGCTGGCGACCGGCGAGCTGGGGGTGCGGCTCGAGGAGAGCCTGCGTACGCGCAGCTTCCTGGCGCTGGCCGTCGGCGCCCGCGACCTCGACCGGGCGCAGCGCGCGCTGGCGCAGCGCTTCGAGGCCCGCACCGTCGACGTGACCGGCGTGCTGCTCGACGCGGTGGAGCGCACGGCCGCATCCTTCCCGATCGCCTGGGAGCAGGTCGTCGCCGCGGACGCCGCGGCTCCGGGGACGACCGCGGCACAAGGCCTGGCCAAGCTGGTCGCTGACGCGCTGCCCGAGGTGCGCGCCGCGGTGGAGGCCGCGCTCGCCGAGTCTGCCGCCACGGGTGCTCCGGTGGTGCTGACCGAGCTGGGGGCGCTCGCCCGCTACGGCGCCCTCGGGATGCTGTCGACCTGGACCGACCTCGCGGCCCGGCGGCCCTCCGCGGTGTGGGCGCTGCTGCCGCAGCTCGGCGCCGACCTGGGTGCGGTCGTCGACGGGCGCCCCGTTCCGCTGGCCGCTCCGGGGCAGCTGCTGCGGCTCGACTCCGACTGGCTGGTCGCCGTGACCGACGACGTCCCGACCTGACCCACGAGCTGTCAGGCCGGCCAGCCGCGGGCGGCCAGATCAGCGTGGAGGTCTGGCGACAGCAGCCACTCGAGCAGGAGCTCGAGCGGCCACTCCTGATCCTCAGGCGCCCGACCGTCTGGCAGCTCCCAGTGCACGCGACTGGCCAACGGCGTCGGCTGGTGCACCTGCACGTGTGCTCCTCGACGTGGAGGCCGGATGTCGAAGTCGTAGCGGACGACGTTCAGCTCCTCGCGACCTGAGTATGCCGACAGGACCGGGTCCACGATCTCGGTGACGTTGAGGCCCATGCTGCTCAGGACCAGGTAGGCCTCATCGGCGTCGACGACGTTCGTGAAGGTCCAGCTGGCTGAGATCGTCCAGCTGCCGTGCAGCGGGATGTCCAAAGGCAGGCGAGGGACGAGGACGGCCTCCCAGTGGTCTCGACCGCCGACGGGAGAGCGACGGACGTCGACATGCGCGAAGAGCAACCGCGCTCGAAGGAGTTCCCGGAGCTGACGGGCCACCGCTTCCGCCGCGCGTTGCGCCGCGCTCTTCGCCACTCGCTACCCCTCGCGCAGCAGCTCGTCGCGCACGAGCTCGGACAGCCGTGGCTGCACGTCCAGCACCGCGTCGACGAGCGCGTCGGCCTCGGCGCGAGCTGCCCAGTACGCCTCGGTGCGACCGCGCGGCGACTCCAGCGTCAGTGCTCGTCGTACGGCTGTCCCCGCACGTGCGAGCGTCGACCAGTCGGTCGGAGCGAGCTGCGGCCACGGCATGGTGCGTAGCTGCTCAATGCTCAGCTCGATGGTCTCGTCGTGGCGCGGGGCCCCGGTGCCGCGCAGCCACCACTGGTAGAGCGCACTGTTGAGGAGGACCTCCACGCCGAGCAGCCACTGCGCACGTGCTCGTGCGGGCATGGACGGAGCGCCGAACGCAACTCCGCCACCGGCACCCTTGACGATGATGTAGTCGCCGGCGAGGTCGGCGACGGCCGCGGGCTCTCGGCGGAAGCCGGCGAGCAGCACCTTGGGGCCGAGCAACACGTCGAGCGCCCCCGGCTGCACGTTCTTCGGATAGCCGCCGCACACCTCCACGACCAGGTCGAGTTCCGCCCGGTCCAGGCTGCGTACGGGCGTCGGCAGAAGCAGCCGGTCGCCCGATGCCACCGCGCGGTAAGGCCGGATCTCCCGGCCGCGCAGCAGCAGCGGTGCCTGCGCGTGCAGACGCTCCGGATCGGTGAGCTCAGCGAGTTCAGCCAACCGGTCCGGCGACAACAGGAAGCGGTCGTTGGCTCCCGTCTGTGTCCCCTGAACGACGCGTACGTCGGTGTCGCCCAAGGGCGCGAGTGCGGCGCGCACGTCCTGGCTCAGTTCCGTACGCCAGCGGAGCGCGAAGGGTGCCCAGCTGTCGTTGGAGCGGAGCTCGGCTCGCGAGGGGGTGACCGCTGCGGTGAGCTGTCGCGTGTCGGGCAGCGACTGGTCGAGCAACTGCAGCGTCGGGCCTCGGGAGTCAAGGACGAACTCGCACTGGACCTCAGGGCTGTCGAGCCCTTGCATCGTGGCGACCACGCACACCTGGGCAGCGGCTGACGGGAAGACAGGCGCACCTCGCAGGTCCAGGAGTCGCTGCACGCCGAGCTCGAGGAGCAGCTCACGTGCTCCGCTGCCGCTCGGACCGTGCAGCAGCGTCCTCGGCAGGACGAAACCGGCTGCGCCGCCGGGTCGCAGCAGACCGGGCACGAGCTCGATGAAGCGGGCGGCCAGATCCGTTCCCCACTGGCGCGTGCGCGGGTAGAGCTCGCGCAGCGTGGCGCGCTGCGCGGCGTCCGCTCGCTGGCCGTAGCCGCGTTGCGCGCCGAACGGCGGGTTCATCAGGACGACGTCGACGCCACCCGACGCGGCCAGCCAGGACCGCCAGTCCAGGGGGAGGGCGCTGGCGTCGCCCTGGGTGGAGACGGTCGCGGGCGCCCACGGCGGAGACGCCAGGCTGTCGCCCCAGAGGAGGTTCACTGACAGGTCCGGTAGCCGGACGCTGCCGAGGTCGGCCTCCTCGAGCAGATGCACCCGTGCCAGCATCAGCGCGGCCATGTCGATGTCCGCGCCGTGGATGCTGGTCGTCAAGAGCTGACGCCGCTCGTCTGCGCTGAGGCTGCGTCCGTGGAGCCGCTCGAAGTAGTCGCGCAGCTCCCGAAATGCGGCGAGCAGGAAGGCGCCGCTGCCGCAGGCGGGGTCGAGGACCCCGACGTCCTGTGGCTGCTGCGGCCGGCGCTGCTCCAGCCAGGGACGCAAGGCCTCCTCAACGACGCGGCGCGCCAGGGGCGCGGGCGTGTAGTACGCACTCGTTCGCGCCCGCTGATCGGACAGGTCCACGCCGTCGAAAAGGGTCTCGGTCTGCGCCGCCTTTCCAGGTCGCAGGCCGAGGTAGGACTCGTACAGGCGTCCGGACAGGTCGCTGCGCGTGAGCGAGAAGTCGAGCCGGAGCCGCTCCCACGGCTCGACCATGGATGTCAGGAGCTCACGGACGGGAGTGGCTGGCAGGTCCTGCGGACGTGGTGAGGGGGACTCGAAGAGCTCGCTGTCGTAATGGCGCTCGTAGGCCTGGAGCAGCAGTGTCAGACCCGCTCGCGGGTCACGATCTGCCAGGAGCTCGGAGACGCGCGCTGCGTTGTCGGGCGCGTCATGACGGTCCTCGGAGACGCGGACGAAGAGCAGCTTGTGGAACAGGCCCAACAGGCCGAGGTCGGAGACCGGGTCGCCCCCTGCGAGCAGTGCCTCCTGTAGAACGGCGGCGCGCAGAGACGCCAGCGCTCGAGCGAGGTGCGTGTGCAGCGGAGGATGCAGTCCTTTACGTCCGCTGACGGCCGTCCCGGTGGAGACAGCGGCTGGCGAGAGCAGAGTCAGCAGGCTCCGGGCAGAGGCAGCCGCGACGCGCTTGGCCGTTGCCACGGGGGAATCACCGGGTGTCTCCGCCCACTGCACCGGACGGTGCAGTGTCATGGTCGACAGTGTGACCGCGAGGGCAAGGGGAGCCTCGGAGCTGTAGCCGAGACTCGCTGTCTGCAGCTGGTCCTCGGGTGATTCCTCCGCCTCCGTTGCGGTCAGCAAGATGGCCGGGGTGCCCGCGAGGTGGACGAGCAGCAAGGACCTGTCCGTCCGCCGGCCCACGGGCTGCAGGGCACTGTCCGGCCACCCCAGAGTGGTCGCCAAGGTGAACAAGCCTTCGAACGAGTCCGCCGACAGCAGCGCATGATCGAGCGCCTGCTGACTCGTCATCGTCGGCACCCCCGGATCCAGCACATCCAGCCCGCCGCGTGTGCGGCGAGCTGGAGGGACCGTAACAGCGAGACAGCCCCGTCCTTGGCAGGCGCACGGTACGAAGGTGCACCGACAGGGAGCGGCCGTCGTCCCCAGGCTGCGCACGCTCTTCCTGCTGACAGACGGACCCGGAGGTCACATGAGTGCCATGCCAGCGCTGACCGGTGCGCTGCGAGAACTGGTGCTGCGGCTGCAGGACGACCTGCGGGAGCGGGTCGAGGGCCATGAGGAAGTGCGCGGCCGGTGGGTCGTCGAGCATGCGCGGGCGCTGGAGCGCGGGCGAACGAGCGCGGCCTGGCAGACCTGGCGCGACGACCGGGTGACGCAGGCGGCGGTCGGCTGGGTGCTGACGACGGTGTTCGTGCGCTTCGCCGAGGACAACGGGCTCCTCGCCCCCGTCTTCCTGGCGGGTCCGGAGTCGCGCCGGCAGGAGGCGCTGGACGCCCGACTCGCCTACTTCCGGACTCACCCGGAGGACACCGACCGCGAGTGGCTGCAGCAGGCGGTCGCCCACCTGGCGTCGCTGCCGAGCACCCGGGCGCTGGTGGACGAGCACGCCGCGCTGCACCTGGTCGCGCCGTCCGGCGATGCGGCCTCCGCCCTGCTGGCGTTCTGGCAGGCGCGCGGTGACGACGGCCGGCTGGTGCACGACCTGGCCGACCCGTCGTGGGACACCCGCTTCCTGGGCGACCTCTACCAGGACCTGTCCGAGCACGCGAAGGCGACCTACGCGCTGCTGCAGACGCCCGAGTTCGTCGAGGAGTTCATCCTCGACCGGACGCTGGAGCCCGCGCTGCGCGAGCGGCCGCTGGAGGGCTTCCGGATGATCGACCCGACCTGCGGGTCGGGCCACTTCCTGCTCGGGGCGTTCGCCCGGCTGCTCGACCGCTGGCACAAGGAGGCGCCGGCGCTCGAGGTGCAGGCGCGGGTGCAGACCGCACTGGACGCGGTGCACGGCGTCGACCTCAACCCGTTCGCGGTCGCGATCGCGCGCTTCCGGTTGACCGTCGCGGCGCTGCGCGAGTGCGCGCTGACGTCCCTGGAGGACGCACCGGCGTTCCGGCTGCACCTGGCCGTCGGCGACTCGCTGCTGCACGAGGGCGGGCAGACGTCGCTCGACTTCGGCGCGGCGTACGACGCGGACGCCGGGCTGTCCGATTTCGTCTACGCGACAGAGGATCTCGTGCAGCTGCGGGAGATCCTGCAGAGTGGCCGGTACGACTGCGTGGTCGGCAATCCGCCCTACATCACGGTCAAGGACGCGACGCTCAACGCGGCCTACCGCCAGCGGTACGCGACCTGCAAGGGCAAGTACGCGCTGAGCGTGCCGTTCATGGAGCGCTTCTTCGGGCTCGCACGGCGGGGAGAGACGCCCGGTTGGGTCGGGCAGATCACCAGCAACAGCTTCATGAAGCGGGAGTTCGGGTCCAAGCTGATCGAGGAGTTCCTCGTCCGGCAGGACCTGCGGCTGGTCGCGGACACTTCTGGCACCTACATCCCCGGGCACGGCACGCCGACGGTAATCGTGGTCGGCCGACCGTCCGCACCCGTAGGCGACACCGTTCGGGCGGTGCTCGGGGTCCGAGGCGAGCCCGGCCGGCCGGACGACCCCGCCAACGGGCTCGTGTGGCGCAGCATCGTCGAGCATGTCGACCAGCCTGGGTGGAGCGACGGATGGCTCTCGGTGACGGAGTTGCCGCTTGCTGCCTTGGCACAGCACCCGTGGAGTCTCTCCGGCGGCGGTGCGTCGTCCCTCCTTGCGGCCATAGACGTTGAAGGCCGCCAAAGGCTGGGCGGGCTGACCGCGTCGATTGGATTCATGGCGGTGACCGGTGACGACGCGGTCTTCATAGCTGGTGGTGCACCCCCTGCAGCCTGGCGTCGAGATGCGGTCCCGCTGCGGCGCTTCGTCGAGGGTGACGGTGTCCGCGATTACGAACTTCGTAGCGCAGGTTCTGCGGCCTTCCCATACGAGCATGGCCGCCCACTGCAGGCGCTGGCTACGAGCCAGTCGTTCTGGCCCTTCCGTTCCCGCCTTCGGACTGGTCTGGCCTTCGGACGGACTCGTGAGGACGCGGGGAAAGCTTGGTTCGAGTACATCCTGCCGAACTGGCCGCGACTCGAGGCATCACAGCTCCTCGTATTCTCGGGCCTTTCTACCCACAACCACTTCTCACTCGCCCGAGGGGAAAGCGTCCTCAATCGCTGGGCGCCAGTCATCCGTCTCCCCGAGGTGGCGTCCGAGGACGAGCACCTGGCCTTGCTCGGCGTGCTCAACTCCTCGGCTGCCTGCTTCTGGCTCAAGCAGAACAGTCAGAACAAGGGCAATGGCGGCATCGGCGGGGGCATCGGCGATGAAGCATGGGAACCACGTTATGAATTCACCGGCACGACGCTGCAGGACTTCCCGCTGCCGGCGACGCTTCCGCGAAAGCGTGGCATCGCCCTCGACGCCCTCGCCCAGCGCCTCTCCGCGACCACCCCCGCGTCCGTCTGCGCCACCAGCGTCCCGACCACAGCCACCCTCGCCGACGCCCGCGACTCCTACGACCGCCTCCGTGCCGAGATGGTCGCGCAGCAGGAGGAGCTCGACTGGGAGGTGTACCGCCTCTACGGCCTCGTCGACGAGGACCTAACCTATCCGGGCGACGACCTGCCGCCGCTGGCGCTGGGCGAGCGGGCGTTCGAGATCGTCCTCGCCCGCAAGGTCGCGGCGGGTGAGGAGCAGACGGCCTGGTTCGCCCGGCACGGCAGCACGCCGATCACGGAGCTGCCTGCGCACTGGCCGCCGGCGTACCGCGACCTCGTGCAGCGGCGGCTCGACCTGATCGCGAGCGACCCGGGGCTGCGGCTGCTGGAGAAGCCGGAGCACAAGCGCCGGTGGGCGAGCGTGCCGTGGGACAGGCAGTCGGAGCAGGCGCTGCGCGGCTGGCTGCTAGACCGGCTGGAGGACCGGCGCTTTTGGTTCGACCGGCAGGGACGCCCGAGCCCGCGGTCGGTCGCGCAGCTCGCCGACGAGGTCGCCCGTGACGCCGACCTGGCCTCGGTGCTGGCGCTGTGGGAGGGCCGGCCGGACACTTCGGTCGCTGCGGCGCTCCTCGAGCTGCTGGCCGACGAGGTGGTGCCGTACCTCGCTGCGCACCGCTACAAGGACAGCGGGCTGCGCAAGCGCGAGGCGTGGAAGGAGAGCTGGGCGCTGCAGCGGCGTGAGGACGCCGGTGAGCAGGTCGGCGTCATCCCGGTGCCGCCGAAGTACACCTCCGCCGACTTCCGCAAGACGTCGTACTGGTTGCACCGCGGCAAGCTCGACGTGCCCAAGGAGCGGTTCGTGCTCTACCCGGACGCCGGCCGTGACACCGACCCGACGCCGCTGCTCGGCTGGGCCGGCTGGGACGACGCGCAGCAGGGCCTTGCGCTGCACACCGTGATCGGCGAGCGGGAGGGCGAGGGGTGGGACGACGAGCGGCTCGTCCCCCTGGTCGCCGGGCTGGTGGAGCGGCAGCCGTGGGTCGACCAGTGGCACGGCGGCCTGGACCCGGCGCTCGGCTACGACGTCGCGGCGTTCCTGCGAGAGGAGCTCGCCGCCCGCCGCGCCCAGGTCAGCCGCACCGACGATCAGCTCCGCGCCTGGCGCCCGGCTGCACCGACCCGCGGCCGCACGCCCAGAACCTGATCGCCTCCGCTCGTCTCCGTCCGCCGCGGGCGGCGGCGCATACGGCACCGGCCGCTCAGGCGACGACGCGCGGGTGTCCCAGCGGGTGCTGGCGAGCTGTCGCTCGGCGAACGTGATGAGCTCGAAGACGTCTATCGCCAGGTAGGCGCGGGTACGCCGGTCGAGCCGCCGGGTCGAGAGCACGCCGGCCGATGCCAGCTAGTCCAGCGCCGCGCCCGCCGCAGGCCGGCTGACGTTCAGGAGGCGCATGACGCGGCCGTCAGGACCGGGTGCTCCTGCAGCGTCTCGAGGACCCGAGATGTCGCCGAGTCTGCGCGCGGGATCTCTCGCAGGCTCACAGCGCGCCGGTGGGTGGCGATGGACTCCTCCCAGAGGCTTCGCAGCTCGTCCAGGCTCGTCGCGAAGGCTCGTGCCTGGTGCACCGCGATCCCGACCGCCTGCAGGAACACGCGCAGCCACCCGGACACGCCCGCTACGCCCGCCTCGCTGCCAGGCGCCCCGGAGTAGCGGTAGGTGGTCAGCGCCGCCACGTACTCGTCGGACCGGGTCAGTAGGACCGGGCTGATCGGCAGCACCGCCTGTCGGGTCAGGCCCCGCCGGCCCACGGTGGCGTGGCGTGGCGCAGCGCGGTGATTTTGGCCGACACACGACGAGCCGTGCGGTTGACGTTCTCCGCTGTCAGCTTCTCCTCGTCGGCCACCTCGGCCAGTCCGACCTGTTGCGGCGAGACCTGGAGGCCTTCGATACGGGACGAGGCGATCGCCTCCGAGCGCAGCAGGAAGCGTTCCAGACAAGGTTGCTTCACCGTGGGGGAAGCAAAAGGAAAGCAAGAGGGCTGTGATCGCTGCCCGGAGCAGCCTTCTCGGTCGCTCCTCTCTGACAGAGTGGGACGGGTGGGACAGGAACCGGCATGAGTGACCTGCTGCGCGACGTCATCGACATCCCCGAGCGCACCGGGGCCGAGGACTACGTCCTGCGGCTCACCGAGGGCATCGACGACAGCAACATCCGCCGCACACTGGACGACTACGTTGTCACGCCGGCCCTCGTCGACTCCTTCGACCGTGCGCTCGACCTCGTCTCCGGTGCGCTGCGCGACCGCACCAGCCGCGGGGCGTTCCTGTCCGGTTCCTTCGGCTCCGGCAAGAGCCACTTCATGGCCGTGCTCCACGCGCTGCTGCGCGGCCAGCCCGACGCCCGGGCGCTCACCGAGCTGCAGGGCGTCGTCGCCGCGCACGACCCGGGTTTGCAGGGCAAGAAGGTGTTGCCGCTGGCCTACCACCTGCTCGGCGCGCCCTCCATGGAGGAGGCGCTGCTCGGCGGCTACGTACGCACCATCCGCACGCTGCACCCCGAGGCGCCCCTGCCGTCGGTGCACGAGGACCAGCGGCTGCTCGCCGACGGCGAGCGCCAGCGCCAGGTGCTCGGCGACGAGCGCTTCTTCGCCGAGCTCAATGCCGGCGCGTCGAGCGACCCGTGGTCGAAGGTGCTCGGTGCCGGCTCGTGGGACGTCCTGCGCTACGACGAGGCGCGTGCCGCCGAGCCCGGCACCGCCGCGCGCCAGCAGCTCGTGTCCGTGCTCGTCGACCGCTTCTTCACCAGCTACACCGACCAGGCGGGCTACCTCGACCTCGACCGGGGTCTCGCGGCGATCACCGCCCACGCCCAGAGCCTCGGCTACGACGCCGTCGTCATGTTTCTGGACGAGCTGGTGCTGTGGCTGGCCTTCGGGGTGCAGGACCGCGAGTTCTTCCGCAAGGAGGCGCCCAAGCTCACCAAGCTCGTCGAGTCGGCCGTGCCCCGCAGCATCCCGCTCATCTCGTTCATCGCCCGCCAGCTCGACCTCAGCCGCTGGTTCGCCGACGCCGGCGCGAGCGGCGCCGAGCAGGAGGCCCTCGACCGCGCCTTCCGCCACCAGGAGGGCCGCTTCACCACGATCGTGCTCGGCGACGACAACCTGCCGTACGTCGCGCACCAGCGGCTGCTGCGCCCACGCACCGAAGCCGCCGCCGCCCGGCTCGCGGACGCCTTCGCCGGTCTCGAGCGCCGCCCCGACGTCTGGGACGTCCTGCTCGACGGCGTGCACACCAACGAGCAGCACCGCGGGGCCGACGAGGCCGCGTTCCGGCTGACGTACCCCTTCAGCCCCGCGCTGGTGTCGACGCTGCGCTCGCTCGCCGGCTACATGCAGCGCGAGCGCACCGCGCTCAAGGTCATGCAGCAGATGCTCGTCGACCGGCGTGACCAGCTCACCGTCGACGACGTCATCCCCGTCGGTGACGCCTTCGACTATGTGGTGCAGGGCAAGCAGGCGCTCGACGAGGTCGTGACCAGCCGGTTCCGAGCGGCGACCGGGCTGTGGACCAACAAGCTGGAGCCGCTCGTCGCCCGCAAGCACGGGCTGGCGCCCGGCACTGAGCCGCCGCCCGGCTACCTCACCGACGCGCGACTGGCCAAGACGCTGCTGCTGTCCGGTATCGCCCCCGAGGTGCCCGCGCTCAAGGAGCTCACCGCCAGTCGGCTGGCCTCGCTCAACCACGGCACCATCACGGCGCCGATCGCCGGGCGGGAGGCCGCGCTCGTGCTGGGCACCGTCCGTGAGTGGGCCGGCTCGGTCCCGGAGATCTCCGTCGGCGACGACCCCCGCAACCCCGTCATCCGGGTGCGCCTCGCCGACGTCGACTACGAGTCCGTCGTCGACAAGGTGCGCGGCGAGGACAACGACGGTCGCCGGCGTGAGCTGCTGCGCGAGCTCGTCCGCGACGCGTTCGGCGTGGCCGACCGGACACCCGACATGTACGGCGCGATCGCGCACACCGTCGTCTGGCGCGGCTCCCGCCGCGAGGTCGACCTCGTCTTCGGCAACGTGCGCGACGGAGCATGGCTGACCGAGGACCACTTCCGGGCCCGGCCCGGCACCTGGCGCTTCGTCGTCGACCACCCCTTCGACGACAGCGGCCACTCGGCGAGCGAGGACCTGCGCCGCGTCGACGACCTGCGCGACGGCGGTCTGAGCACGTCGACGGTCGTGTGGCTGCCGCGCTTCCTCGCACCCGACCGGATGCAGGAGCTCAGCCGGCTCGTCAAGCTCGAGTGGGTCCTCGGCGGCGCCGGTGACCGCTGGACGGCCGCCGCCCAGCACCTGTCCGAAGGCGACCGCGTCGCTGCCCGGGCGATCCTCGAGTCTCAGCGCGGCGCCCTGCGCGAGCGCCTGCGCGCCGTCGTGCAGCAGGCGTACGGCGCGGCCGCCGTCACCCCGGGCACCCTCGTCGACGACCCCGCCCACGACCGGGTGTTCGTCAGCCTCGATCGGTCCTTCGACGCCGCCAAGCCCGTGGGCGCCGACCTCCGCTCGGCCTTCGCCGACATCGTCGACCGGGCCTTCGCGAGCTCCGCCCCGGGACACCCGCGCTTCGAGCCGGTCGCCAGCGAGGTGACCGCCAAGGAGCTCGTGACCCTCTTGCGCTACGTCGACCTGGCGCTCGGCGATCCGGAGGCGCGCGTGCTCGTCGAGACCGCCGACCGGGCTGCGGTGCGCCGGCTCGCCGGCCCGCTGGGTGTCGGCCGCTCCGGCGAGACGCACTTCCTGTTCGGCGACGACCAGCTCACGCCTTGGGCTGCGGAGTTCGAGAAGGCCCAGGCGCGGGAGGGCGTTGACCCGTCCTCGCCCGTGTCGGTGACCGCCGTGCGCGGCTGGATCCGCGCCGTCACGCCGGCCCTCGGCCTGCGCCCCGAGGTCGAGGACGTCGTCGTGCTCGCCTGGGCCGCCCTGCGGCAGCGGGCCTGTTACCTGCACGGCGGTCCCGTGCAGCCCAAGCCCGGGGCGCTGGCCGACGCGGTCGAGCTGCGCCCCGAGCCGCTGCCGACCGCCGAGGAGTTCCGCACCGCGACGGCCCGCGCCCAGACGCTGTTCGGCATCGTCGCGCCGCCACACCTGACCGCCGGCTCGCTCGGACGCTTCTGCGAGCTGCTCCGTGTCGCCGTGCAGTCGGCCGGTCCCGCGCCCGCCGAGCTGCCGGGCGCTGTGCAGGACATGGCGACCCGTCTCGGCGTGGCCGGGTTCCCCGCCCGGCTCGCCACCGCCCGCGCCGCCGCCGACCTGCTGCAGGCGCTCGGCACCACCGGCGACCGGGTGGCCCTCGTTCGGCTGGTCGCCACCACCTCGTTGCCTGCGACCGAGGCGGCCGTGGCCCGCTCGATCAGCGCCGCGCCGGCCGTGCTGAGCGCCCTGCGTGGTGCGCGCCTGGACCGCTACCGGCCGCTGCTGGACAGCGAGTCGGAGGACCTCACAGCGAGGGCCGTCCTGGACCCGCTCCGCGCGGCGCTCGCCGTCGACGAGCTCGTGCAGTCCCTGCCGGGCGCTCTGGGCGTCGCCGAGGACGGGCTGTTCGCCTGGCTGAACGGCCGCACGTCACCGACCCCACCGCCGCCGCCGCCGCCCGGGTCTGCCACCGGACGCCTCCGCCGCGCAGCGGGCCAGAGCGCCGCCGTGGTGCTCGAGGCGCTGCAGGCCGAGCTCGCCGCGCACCCGGATGCGGCGTACGACATCACCTGGACGCGGTCCGGCGGAACGCCGTGACCACGGACGCCGCCGCGGGCGTCAGCGTGCACGTGCTGCGCTCGCTCGTCGACGACGCCCGCAACCAGGCGTACCGCCGAGGCGTCATCGCCGTACGCGCCCACCCCCAGTGGGACGGCCCGGACACCCTGCGGCACGGCGACCAGACCGTGCAGGTCGTGGCCTGCGCCTCGTCGCTCGCCGTCCGCTCCGCCCTGCGCCGGCGCGGGAACGCCGACTGGCTCGTCGTGCTGACCGATCGGCCCGACGAGGACCTCGGCGCCAGCCTGCTCGCGCACTTCACCGACTGCCGCGTGCGCCGCGCCGACCCGTGGGACGCGGTTCGGAGCCGCTTCGCCGCCCGCACGCTGGACCCTGCGCTGACGACCGTCGCCGGTCACCGCGACCTCGCGCACGGCCTGCTCGCCGTCACACCGGCCGCCGGCTGGCCCCCCGCACCGGCCGGGACGCTCACCCGCGCGCACGCCCTGCGCGCCGTCGCACGCACCCATCTCGGCCTCCCACCGGACGACGAGGTCGACGCCGTCACCGTGCTCCTGTGGAGCTGCGACCCCCAGGTCCCGAGTCGCCTCGCGGCGCTCCGGGCCGCCGCCGGCGACGCCCTCGTCGGCGTCCTGCTCGACTGGCTCGCCGAGCGGGCCGGCCCGATCGCCCCGGCCCTACGCACGCTGTTCGCCGCGGGGGCGCTCGGCGACGCGGTCCCCCTCGGCCTGGTGCTCGGACTGCTGAGCGCCCACGCCGTTGACAGCTCCGTCGCCCGTGACGCCCTGATCCGTCTGGAGCCGCGCACCGGTGGACCCGTGCCCGCGTCCGTGGCCGTGGCGTGGGAGCGCGAGGCGACGACCGTGACGCTCGGCCTGCTCGCCGACGGAGGCGCCCGCACCGCCCTCGCCCGCGGCGACGAGCTCCTCGCGGCCGTGCAGGCCCAGTCGCTGGCCGCCCGCTCCGGCTTGCTCCGCGCCGGCCTCACCGACCGCCTGGAGCAGCTCGCGGAGGATCTGCGCGGCGCCTCGCCCGTGGGCGTCGAGGCCGCCTGGGGCGCCGTTCGTTCCCACCGGCTCGCCGACGGCGACCGGCGCGTGCCCGTCTTCGAGGCGGCCGTACGCCTGCAGCGCTGGCTCGCCCTGCCCGACCCGGAGCTGCCGTCGCTGGCCGAGAGCGTACGTCGTCACCTCGAGACCGACGCCTACGTCGACGTGGCGATCAACGACGCCGCGGGCGGCGTCGGCGAGGCCGGTCTCGCCGACTCGCTCGGGCGGGTGTGCACCCTCGCCCAGACCCGTCGTGCCGCACACGACCGGGCCTTCGCGGTCGCCCTCGCCCGGGAGGGAGCGCAGGCCGAGCCGCCCGTCCCCGGGCTGGAGCGCCTCCTGCCCGACGTGGTGCTGCCGCTGGCCCGACGCACCCCGGTCCTGCTGCTCGTCCTGGACGGCATGAGCTGCGCCGTGGCTGCCGAGATCGTCGGCGACGTCGCCGGCGCCACCGCCCAGGACTGGGTGGAGGCGCTCGCAGAGGCCTCCCCGGGCCGCGCCGCCGCCCTCGCGGTGCTGCCGACACTGACCACCCACAGCCGCACGTCACTGCTCACCGGCGGATTGCGCAGCGGGGCGCAGGACGCCGAGCGGGCCGGCTACGCGGAGCTGCTCCGGGCGGCGGGGCTGAAAGGCGAGCTGTTCCACAAGAAGCCGCTCGAGCAGGGCGCGCTCGGCGCGACTCTCGCCCCGGACGTCGCGGCTGCGCTCGACGACGTCACCGGACGGCCCCTGGTCACCGCCGTCCTCAACTCGGTCGACGACGCCCTGGACCGCTCGAACCCTGCCGGCACGGTGTGGGACGCCGACGCGGTCAAGCACCTGCGCCCGCTGCTCGAGCGCGCCCGCGCCGTCGGGCGCACGGTGGTCCTCACCTCGGACCACGGCCACGTCGTCGAGCGGCGGCAGGGGACGTTGCGGCCCGCGGCCGGCATGTCCAGCGGCCGGTCCCGACCGGCCGAGGGCGAGGCCCGGGACGACGAGGTGCTCGTCGACGGACCGCGGGTGCTCGCCCACGGCGGCCGCGCGGTGCTCGCCGTCGACGAGGCGCTGCGCTACGGCCCGCTCAAGGCCGGCTACCACGGGGGTGGGAGCCCCGCCGAGGTCGTCGTCCCGGTCGTCGTCCTCGTCCCGGGGGTCGTCCCGGCAGCCACGCCGCTGCGCGCCGCGCCGCCCCAGGAACCCGCGTGGTGGTGGGGGCCGGTCAGCGACGCTGCCGCACCGCAGGTCGTTCCCGAACCGGCGGCCGTCCCCACGCTGTTCGACCACCCCGTCCCCGAGCCGTCCGCGGCCGCCTCGATGGCCACGCGCGTGCTCGACTCCGCGACCTACCGAGCCGCCCGGGCCGCCGCGGCGCGGGTGCCGGTCACCGACGACGCAGTGCACCGCCTGCTGCTCGCGCTGCTCGACGTTCCCGACTCCCGGCTCACCGTCCCCGCGGTCGCGCAGGCGCTGGGCGAGCCGCCCGCGCGCGTACGCGGGGCGGTGTCCTCCGTGCAGCGGCTGCTGAACGTCGAGGGCTACCCCGTCCTGTCGCTCGACGCGGGCGGCGCGGCATACGTGCTCGATGTCGCGCTGCTGCGCGAGCAGTTCGAGTTCGGCGCCTAGTGGAGGTCTCGCCGCGACGACGTCGGGAGGTCCTCGACGCGCTGCGCCGCGGCACCGTGCCCGCCAACGGCCTCGACCTGCTGGCTGTCGGTCTGGGCAGGTTCGAGGCCGCCACCGAGGTCGAGCTGGACACCGCCGCGTCCGGGGGCGGCGTCTTCAAGGCGGTGCGCGGCGAGTACGGGGCCGGCAAGACGTTCTTCACCCGCTGGCTCACCGAGCGGGCTCTGCGGCGAGGGTTCGCGGCAGCCGAGGTGCAGATCTCCGAGACGGAAACGCCGCTGCACCGCCTGGAGACCGTCTACCGGCGCACGACCGAGAGCCTGCGCACCAGCAGCTTCCCGCCGTCGGCGTTCCGCGAGGTGCTCGACGGCTGGCTTTACACCGTCGAGCAGGACGCCCTCGCTGCCGACCCGTCGCTGTCCGGCCCGTCCGATCCGCGCGCCGTCGCCGCCGCCGACGCGCTGCTCGAACGCCGGCTCGCCGCCGTCTCCGCACGCACGCCGCTGTTCGCCGCTGCCCTGCGCGGCTTCCGCCGGCTCAGCAGCGAGGGCGACCTCGCCGGCGCCGAGGCCGTCGCGGCCTGGCTCGGCGGGCAGCCGCACGTCGCCGCCGCCGCCAAGCGGGCCGCCGGCGTGCGGGGCGACCTCGACCACTTCGGCGCCCTGGGCTTCCTGCAGGGACTGCTCGTCGTGTTGCGCGACTCCGGCCACCCCGGGCTGCTGCTCGTCCTCGACGAGGTCGAGACGCTCCAGCGCGTGCGGGGTGACGTGCGCGACAAGGCGCTCAACGCCCTGCGCCAGCTGCTCGACGAGGTCGACACCGGACGCTTCCCCGGCCTGTACCTCCTCATCACCGGCACGCCCGCCTTCTTCGACGGACCCTCGGGCGTCCGCCGGCTGCCGCCCCTGACTCAGCGCCTCGCGACCGACTTCACCCTCGAGCCGCGCTTCGACAACCCGCGGGCCGCGCAGGTCCGGCTGCCCAGCTTCGACGCGCAGGCCCTGCAGCGGCTCGGGGTCACGGTGCGCGACCTGTACGCCGCCGGGTCGGACGCCGCCGACCGCCTCCGGGACCGCGTCGACGACGCCTATATCGCAGCGCTCGCCGCCGAGGTCACCGGGCAGCTCGGCGGCTCGGTCGGCGTCGCCCCCCGCATCTTCCTCAAGAAGCTGGTCGGTGAGGTCCTCGACCGGGTCGACCTCTTCGACGACTTCGACCCGAAGGTCTGGACACCGAGCCTGTCGGCCGACGAGCTGTCACCGGCCGAGCGCGCAGCGGCCCGGCTGCCCGCGAGCCGCGCCGACGACGTGGAGCTCGAGCTCTGAGCGCCGATCTGCTGCACCCCGCGGTGCTGCACCACGTCGTCAACGACCTGGGCTGGGCGTCGCTGCGCCCGCTGCAGACCGAAGCGGTGCGTCCACTGCTCGCCGGGTCCGACGCGCTGCTGCTCGCCCCGACCGCGGGCGGCAAGACCGAGGCGGCGGTCTTCCCGCTGCTGTCGCGGATGCTGGTCGAGGACTGGCGCGGCACGTCGGTGCTGTACGTCTGCCCGTTGCGCGCGCTGCTCAACAACCTGCAACCCCGGCTCGCGTCGTACGCCGGCTGGCTCGGACGCTCGGCCGAGCTGTGGCACGGCGACGTGGCCGCAGGCGCGCGACGCCGCATGGTCGAGCAGCCACCGGACCTGCTGCTCACCACGCCCGAGTCGTTGGAAGCGGTGCTGGTCTCGGCGTCCGTCGACGAGCGCCGGCTGCTCGGCCAGGTGCGGGCCGTCGTCGTCGACGAGGTGCATGCCTTCGCCGGGGACGACCGCGGGTGGCACCTGCTCGCCGTGCTCGACCGGGTTGCTGCGGTGACCGGCCGACCGCTGCAGCGCATCGGGCTGTCCGCGACCGTCGGCAACCCGCACGAGCTGCTGCGGTGGCTGCAGGGCGCGGCGACCGACCGGGACTCCACCGTCGTCGCACCCCCGTCCGAGGGGGCGGTCACGGCTGACCTCGAGCTCGACGCCGTCGGCTCGCTCGACGGTGCGGCGACGGTTCTGTCGGCGCTGCACCGCGGCGAGAAGCGCCTGGTCTTCGCAGACTCCCGGCGCACCTGCGAGGAACTCGCCACCAGGCTGCAGGCCCGCGGAACCCAGACGTTCGTGTCGCACTCCTCGCTGTCCCGCGACGAGCGGCACCGCTCCGAGCAGGCGTTCGCCGAGGCACGCGACTGCGTCATCGTCGCGACCTCCACCCTTGAGCTCGGCATCGACGTCGGCGACCTGGACCGGGTCGTCCAGATCGGCGCGCCGCGCACCGTCGCCTCCTTCCTGCAGCGACTCGGGCGTACGGGCCGTCGTCCGGGCTCATCGCGCAACACGCTCTTCCTGTGCCGCGACGACGAGGAGCTGCTGCGCGCCGCCGGCCTCCTCCGGTTGTACGCCGACGGCTTCGTCGAGGACGTCGTGCCGCCGCCGTCACCGCTGCACCTGGTGGCGCAACAGGCGCTGGCGCTGGCGCTGGAGAGGGGCTCCGTTACCCGGGAGGACGTGCTCGCCGCACCGACCGGCGGGGTGCCGGTCGCCGACCGGGCGGTCGTCCTCGACCACCTGCTCGCGACAGCGTCGCTCGACGCCGACGGCGGGCTGCTCTTCGTCGGCCCGGAGGGAGAGCGGCGCTACGGCCGCAAGCACTTCCTGGAGCTGCTGTCGGTGTTCACCGCCGATCCGGTCTTCACCGTCCTGCACGGCCGCAGTGAGATCGGCACCGTCGACCCGCTCGTCATGACGCGCAAGGTCACCGGCCCGCGGGTGCTCGTACTCGCCGGCCGCGACTGGCGGGTCACGCACGTCGACTGGCCGCGGCACCGGGTGTGGGTCGAGCCCAGCGACGCCCCGGGTCAGGTCCGCTGGGCCGGAACGCCTACTCCGCAGTCGTACGACCTGACCAACGCCATCCGTCGGGTACTGCTCGGCGCGGATCTCGGGGAGGCGGCCCTCACGAGGCGGGCCGCGGCGCAGCTCGCCGCGGTGCGGGCGGAGCAGGGCGGGCTCGTCGACCCGGGCGGGACGGTCCTGACCCGGTCGGGCGAGGAGGTGCGGCTGTGGACCTGGATCGGTGCGCGCGGCAACGCGCTGGCCGCGGAGCTGCTGCAGCGACGAGGTCTCGCGCCGGCGGCCGACCGACTCGACAACCGCTACGTTCGGCTGTTCCCCGACGCTTCGGCGCCGGCTGTCCTCGACGCCCTGCGCGGCGACCACGACATCCTGCCCGAGCCGTCCGCCGCAGCGCTGGAGGGGCTGAAGTTCGCCGACCTCCTTCCGGACGCGCTGGCGCGCCGGGTCGTCGCCAGCCGCTCGGTCGACGCGCCCGCCGTGCGAACACTCACGCGACGGCGCCTCGTCCTGGCGGCGCAGTGAGCGCTACCAGCGCCACCAGCGCAACCGCTGACCACGCGCGACGGCGTCGTGGCCGAGGTCGAGCAGGACCGATGTGAGTTCTGGTTGCCCACGCCGCGGAAACTAGGCTGGTGTCGTGTCCGCCGCGCCGCAGCCCCCCGTCGACGACCTGCCCGAACAGGTCCGCGTCCGCCGCGAGAAGTACGACCGGCTGCTCGCGGGCGGGAGTCCGCCCTACCCGCTGGGCGCCCCGCGTACCGCCTCTCTCGCCGACGTACGGGAGCGCTACAGCGGCCTGGAGACCGACACCGCCAGCGGCGACGTCGTGAGCGTCACCGGTCGGGTCGTGCTGTCCCGGACCGGCGGCAAGCTCTGCTTCGCGACCGTGCAGGAGGGCGACGCGCAGCTGCAGGTGATGGTGAGCCTCGACGGGGTCGGCGAGCAGCGACTCGCGGCGTGGAAGGCCGACGTCGACCTCGGCGACCACGTCGGCGTGACGGGCGAGGTGATCAGCAGCCGGCGGGGAGAGCTCAGCGTCCTGGCCAGCGGCTGGCTGCTCACGAGCAAGGCGCTGCGCCCGCTGCCGGACAAGCACCACGGGCTGACCGACCCGGAGCTGCGGATCCGGCAGCGCTACCTCGATCTCGTGGTCAACCCCGACAGCCGGTGCATGGTGCACGACCGGGCGACGGTGGTCCGGGCGGTGCGTGACGTGCTGCACGACGCCGGCTTCGTCGAGGTCGAGACGCCGGTGCTGCAGACGGTGCACGGGGGTGCGGCGGCACGGCCGTTCGCGACCCACCTCAACGCGCTCGACCTCGACATGACGCTGCGCATCGCGCTCGAACTCTACCTCAAGCGACTGGTCGTGGGCGGCGTCGACCGGGTCTTCGAGATCGGCCGCATCTTCCGCAACGAGGGCGTGGACAGCACGCACTCGCCCGAGTTCACGATGCTCGAGTTCTACCAGGCGTACGGCGACTACGACACCGTCGCCGACCTCACCCGCGAGATGGTGCTCGAGGCGGCCCGCCGCATCGGGCGCACGACGGTGCCGGACGGCGCGGGGGGCGAGATCGACCTGGAGCAGCCCTGGCGCAGGGCCACGCTGCACGAGCTGGTGTCCGAGGCGGTGGGTGAGACGGTGGACGCCGGCACCAGCCTGGAGGACGTCACGGCGCTGGCCGCCGAGCACGACGTGGCGCTGCAGGACGGCTGGGACGCCGGCGAGGTGGTGCTCGAGCTGTACGAGAAGCTGGTCGAGCACACCCTGCTGCAGCCGACCTTCGTGCGTGACTACCCCGTCAGTGCCCGCCCGCTGGCCCGTGACCACCGTGACGACCCACGGCTGGCGGAGGCCTGGGACCTCGTCGTCGCCGGCACCGAGCTGGCCACCGGCTACTCCGAGCTGGTCGACCCGGTCGAGCAGCGCCGCCGGTTGACCGAGCAGAGCAGCAAGGCCGCCGGCGGCGACCCGGAGGCGATGCAGCTGGACGAGGACTTCCTGCGCGCCCTGGAGCACGGCATGCCGCCGACGGGTGGGCAGGGCATGGGGATCGACCGGCTGGTCATGCTGCTCACCGGCGCCCCCATCCGGGAGACGATCCTGTTCCCGCTGGTGCGACCGCTGCTCTGACGTCTCGCCGTCGGCCGCGACCTCCGCGGTCCGCTTTCCGCTCTGTTTTCCGCTTCTGCGGACAGAAGTGACCCTAAGGGCATTCAAGCGTTTGCCTCGGGCGTCGTTTACTGCTTTCCTGGCAGCCCATTCCGGGAGAGAAGAGAAGCAATGGCGCAGAAGGTCCAGGTCCTGCTCGTGTGTGATCTGCACGAGGACGAGGTCGAGGGCGTGGAGACACTGGCCTTCGGCCTCGACGGCTCGTCGTATGAGCTCGACGCCTGCGCGGAGCACGCCGGCGAGATGCGGGACGCCTTCGCCCGCTATGTCGGCTCCGCCCGTCGCGCCGGCCGGTCCGCCGTCGGCTCCGGAGCCCGGCGGTCCTCGCGCGGCTCGTCCCGCCCCGCCGCCTCCGGCAGCGACCGGGAGCGGGTGCAGGCCATCCGTGAGTGGGCCCGGCAGAACGGGCACCAGGTCAGCGAGCGCGGCCGGCTGTCCTCGGCACTGATCGCGGCCTACGACGCGGCGCACTAGCCCGCTGCCACGCCAGGTAGAGCCCGTCCCGCCGCCGCGGGCGGGCTCCTCGCCGTTGCCGGACTGTCACCACGGGTCGGTGTTTCGCTGGCGGCGTACGCGGCAGGGGAACGGGCACCGGGGTACAGCGGTTGAACCGGGAGCGCGGCAGAGGAGAACGATAGGTACGGCCCCGAGCCACCGGGGCTAGTGTGCGGAGGACGAGGCGTCGTCGTCCCCGCCCCGTGAGGAGCGAGCCATGTTCGAGCGTTTCACCGACCGAGCCCGTCGGGTGGTCGTCCTGGCCCAGGAAGAGGCCCGGATGCTCAACCACAACTACATCGGGACCGAGCACATCCTGCTCGGCCTGATCCACGAGGGCGAGGGCGTCGCCGCGAAGGCGCTGGAGTCCCTCGGCATCTCGCTGGAGGGCGTCCGCAACCAGGTCGAGGAGATCATCGGCCAGGGGCAGCAGGCGCCGAGCGGTCACATCCCCTTCACTCCGCGTGCCAAGAAGGTGCTGGAGCTGTCGCTGCGCGAGGCGCTGCAGCTCGGCCACAACTACATCGGCACCGAGCACATCCTGC
>JBBDWV010000061.1:56192-60772 GCA_040902655.1 Mycobacteriales bacterium | reverse complement strand
CTTTCGCGTTCACGACACGACGCCAGCTCCACTCGGCTGCAAAATCAGGGTCAGACTCTCATCGCTCAGTCCGCCATCCTCGCGATGGCTGTCGGCTTGTCGTCCGATTCACGCGGAGGACCTGGCGCGCGAGGCCGCTGCCGTTGCCGGACGTCGGACGTTCGACCGCACCATCAACCGAACAGCGCCACGCGTCATGTCGCTGCCGGACGCTGGCCCCAACGCTGAGCTGAACAGTGCACGCTCTATGCCGCTGTCGTCACTCCGCTGGCCGATGGAGGGTGGAGGCGGCAGGGTGCCCAGGACCGCCCGCGTGAGCGCCGAGCCGTCCTACGCGAAGAGATCCTCGAGCATGCGCTCGGCGAGGGGGCCGGAGGAGGCAGGGTTTTGGCCGGTGTACAGGTTGCGGTCGACCACGACGTTGGGGGCCCACGGCTCGCCCTCCACGAACTCGGCGCCGAGCGCGACCAGCCGATCCTGCAGCAGCCACGAAGCCTTGTCGGCCAGCCCGACCTGCGTCTCCTCGGCGTTGGTGAAGCCGGTCAGGCGGAGCCCGAGAACGGCGAGGTCGTGCCGGTGGCCTCGGTCGCCAGCAGGCCGGCTGGGGCGTGGCAGACGATGCCCAGCGGCTTACCCTCGGTGAGCGTGGTGGTGAGGACCGCGGCGGAGCTCGCGTCGACGGCCAGGTCCTCCATCGGGCCGTGGCCGCCCGGGTAGAACACCGCGTCGTAGGTGGAGACGTCGACGTCCTCGAGCGTGAGCGGGCTCTCGAGCTGGCTGATGCCCTTCAACGCGCTGCGCATCTCGTCGGCGCCGTCCTGCCCGCCGTTGACGTCCGGGGCCAGGCTGGCCTCGTCGACCACCGGCTGCACCCCGCCGGGCGTGGCCAGCACGACCTCGTGCCCGGAACCGGTAAACACGCGGTAGGGCGCAACCAGCTCCTCGGCCCAGTAGCCGGTGGGGTGCTCGGTGCCGTCGGACAGGGTCCAGTGACGCGCGCCGGTGACGACGAACAGGACTGTGCTCATGCGGTCGCTCCAGGGGCAGGGGGTACGGGCCGGGCCCGCTGCTCCTGCCCTCCGGCGCTCCGGGAAACCGGGGTCCGCCCGTCGGGCCTGGTGACGTCGAGCACGCCCAGACGGTCGAGCTGCCGTCCTGGCCCTGATCCGGGACCATCCGGGCCCGCACGGTCGTAGAGCACCTGCCTCGTGGTCTGCGACCCGCCGCAGCAGCGTCCTCATCTCCGCGAGGCGTGCTCGTACCCGCGTGTGTGGCGGACGGTGCCCGGGGCTGACTCTCGGAAGCGGCATCGCGGGGGCTCTTGCTTGCTGATCGCACTCTGGCGGGTGCAAGCACCTCGGCGACTCCGTGAGCCGGAGCCGCTTCTGGCCGCTCGGGTGCAGGCCAAGCATGCGCCGGCAGCCGGCAATCACCCTGTCGTGGGTGGCCGGTGCATCTCGGCCCGCGGCCCTGGTGACCAGCGTCACCGTCAGGATTGGGCTTGAGGGCAGCGAGTGGAAGGGGCATCCCACTGCCGCTGGCGTGCGATTCGTAGGACGGTGCTGAGGCGGGCGGGGCTAAGGAGACGACTCCGTTGACGTCCGTGATCTAGGGCTCCGACTTACGTGCCGCGTCACAGCCGCAAACTGATTGTAGATCTGCGTGTCAAGCGCGGACTTCGGCGTGTCGAAGCGCGATCCACCGCTGCACTTCTGCATACTTCTTGCACGGAGACCGATGCAGAACATACGCTGTCTGTCCACCATCATCCCTGAGGAGCTGCATGGCCAAGACCGCAAACGTCGCACGCCGGGTCACCGTCAACCTGCGGGCGAGCGATGTCGAGCGCATCGAGAAGATCGCTGAGAGCACGGGACTGTCAGCCAACGAAGTCATCCGACGCGCACTGGCGACAGAAAGCTTCATCGTCGAGAACCGGAACCAAGACCGCAAGATCCTCATCGAGGACAAGGACGGCACGGTCCAGCGCGTCGAGTTCCTCTACTAGGCCGTCGACACCATGACGACCGGGGGCGCGGGTGACGAGGAGCGGGCAAACCTGCCGCTTGGTCCCAGCGTCACCCGTGACGAGCTCCCGGACATCGACGATGTCGTAGGAACCCGCCAGGACGACCACGAGGCAGAGGCCGACATACGGACGCCGCGGGCGGTCCCATACGACCCGGCGAGGGACCGCGAGAAGGTCCGAGGCCGCGTGGTCTATGCCCTTGTCGCCCTGCTCATGTTCCTGGTGATCGGCCCGCTCGTCGCGATCTGGCGTGGCAGCACGTACGGGGACATGGAGCCTTTCTTGACGCTGGTGTTCGGAAGCGTGACGACCCTCGTCGGCAGTGCGATCGGCTTCTACTTCGGCGAGCGGAAGCGATGACGGTTCTCCCAGTCGAAGACATGGCCATGATCATCTGTGCGCCCTTCCAGGGAACGTCGGGGATGATCACCTCCACGGGAACCCTCACGGCGACCCGAGTTGCCGCCTGCAAGGTCTTGAATGCGGGCGGTACGGCAGCCGAAGTGGCGGCCACGCTGTTCACCGGGATCCTCAGCGCTGCCCCCGTCGAAGCAAGCGACGTCTCCGAGGGTGCAGTCTTGGACGGCCTCATAGCCGGCGCCTTGCAAGTGATGCGCATCCAGCTGCGAGGGCTTGGCTATGACATGAAGCCGTCGGTCGTCGAGGATCCGACGTTCGAAGAGCTTATCAACGACATCCTCAGCGGTGATGCCGGCGTGGACACAGTGGCCGGGTGGGCCTCTGCGCGGGCGACCCTCCGGGGAACTCCTACGGCTGCACAGCTGGAGTTTGACCTGGGACCGATCGTCCCGGAAACCTCGATTCGGGCGTACGTAGCTAGCGCCCTCACCGACCTGAGCGATGACGAATACGCAGATCTGCGGAAGCTGTCCTCCACGATCCAAAGGGCGCTTGACGAGGACGGCATAAGCACTCACTGCCCGACCGACTACACGGACCCCCGCACCACCTCCGACGACCCTCCACATCGGGTGAGTCGCATCGACTACGCGGCGGTCCTTCGGTCGGACCTGATCGTCTTCATCGCGAACCGGCCCAGCTCAGGAGCCGGCAAGGAACTCGTCTGGGCAGAGCGCAACGGTAACGTGACCCTGCTGCTCGCATCGTTGGGTGCTCGCCCGTCACGGCTGGTAACCGGCACAACCTGTCACATGACCGAACTCGCGGGGGACCAGACGCCGGAGGCGCTCGCGACGGCTATCAGGGGATTCGTGCAAGATCATCGGGCCGAACTGGAGGCGCACGCGCGTAGTCGGTCGGAGCGCTTGGCTACTCTTCAGCGCCTGCTGGAAGCCATGTTCGCTGTCCTACCTGTCGTGCTCCAGCGCCTCGCGGACTGCCCCCACTGGCTGACCCAGGAGCGGGCGGAGGAGATCGTCGCCAGCGTTGATCACGTCGCGAACGCGTCCCTGGCGGAGATTCAGGAGTTCTGCTCGCTCGCATCGCTGGACATGGCGCAGCTTCTCGGTTCGTCCCCGAACGGCGTCACTAGCGCGACGGACGTTGCAGCGGCCCTGCTCGGGCAGCGTGAAGCCAGCGCACTTGCGTCGGCTGCCTTGATCCGGAACTGGCCTTCTGAAGTCGTGATCGACCTCATCCGACGGGTGGTTGTGGAGCGGCCACTGGCCGGGGTGGCCTACCGACTCAATCTTCGCGATAGCGAGACCTGGATGGATCTTCATGACGCCCGATAGCGGGCACGTCCCGCATCACCTGGGTGAGCATCTTGCGAGCAAGGCCCTCCGGCTGCTGGACGGCGGAATGCCGACGGACCTCGAGCGACTCGCAGTGCTGCTCGGTGTGGAGGAAGTGCGTAAGTCGCAACTGCGTGAGGACGGCCGAACAACTTGGACGGACGGGCGCCCGGTTGTCGAACTGCGCTCAGACCGCCCACTCCAAAGACAGCGCTTCACTTTCGCGCATGAGTTGGGCCACGTACTCCTTGCCAGCAACCGCCTCACGGATGTGCGGCTGAGGACACAGTCGCTAGATCAGGATGCGGAAGAAACCTTGTGCGACTGGGTCGCTGCGGCCCTTCTAATGCCAGCCCACTGGGTGCGTCCCCTACTGGACCGCCCCATCACCCTGCCTCGCCTGCGCGCGATCGCCAACAGCGCGAACGTGAGCTTGTCCGCCGCGGCGGTCCGAGTAAGTGAACTCGGGAGGCGGCCCTGCATCCTGCTCCGTTGGCAGCGGTCATCGGCCGGCGGCTGGCATCTTGTCGGGCAGGCCGGCGTACCCGCACCTCTCGTGGGGACCTTGTCGCTCGATGTGGAGGATGGACGCCTTTTCAACGCGCTGGCGCGGCGCGACGAGAGGTGCGAGCTCCGGCTTTCGTCCGCTGGGCGCCCCCTGGAGCCCGCCCCGGCTGAAGCGAGCAAGCGCGGGACCACCGTGATGACGTTGATTACCTGCGACTTGCGGCAGCCGTCCTCGGAGCCGCACTAGGCGTCGGGATGGGCGTCCCTAGCAAAACCGGCGCGGCCATAGGCGCCCGTTACGGCCGCCGCCGAAGCGGCGCAGGTAGTGC
>JBBDWV010000061.1:41195-56182 GCA_040902655.1 Mycobacteriales bacterium | reverse complement strand
CCCCCCCCCCCCCCCCCCCCCCCCGGCGCAGTCACCAACGAAACCGCCGTCGCGAACGTCCGCTGTGCGCGCGGCAACGACGTTCGGGTTCAACGATGCGATGCCACACGGCAACGGCTACAGGTGCGTGCCTGGTCAGGACGCCTGCGCCGTCAGCACGCTGACGACGTAGCCGAGGTCCATCCGGGCGTCGCAGTGGTCCGGCGGGAGTGGTCCAGCGGAAACGACTTGTCCACAGGCGGTCGGGAGCTGGGCCGGATCTCCCCAAGGCTGGGCGGGGTGGTGCAGCAGCGGCACGCCCTCAGCGGTGGTGACGTCCAGCCGCCGGTCCGGGTGCAGCACGAGGCGGAAGCCCTGGGAGTGGATCAGGGTGTGGTGCCGGCTGCAGACGAGCACCAGATTCCCCGTCCATCGCTAACCTGACCCCTATGGGGAAGTCGGTGAAGTCGGCGGCGGTGTACGCCCGGATCAGCAGCGATGACGGGCAGGCGCTCGGAGTGAAGCGTCAGCTGGAGGACTGCCACAAGCTCGCCGCCACCCTCGGCTGGCCGGTCGGTGAGGAGTACGTCGACAATGACCTGTCGGCCTACTCGGGCAAGCCTCGGCCGGAGTACCAGCGGATGCTGGTCGACCTGGCCGACGGCGCCCGCGACGCGGTGCTCGTCTATCAAGTGGACCGGTTGACCCGCCGGCCGATCGAGCTGGAGCAGTTCCTGGATGTGCTGACCGCGGCGAAGGTGGCTCAGGTGCGGTTCGTGGCCGGTGGTGATCTGGACATCGGCAACGGCGACGGGCTGATGGTGCTGCGGATGCTGCTGGCGGTGGCGGCGAACGAGTCGGCGACCAAGAGCCGCCGGGTCAAGCGCAAGATGCAGCAGAACGCCAGCGCCGGGCTGCCGCACGGCGGCTACCGCCGGCCGTTCGGCTACGCCGAGGACAAGATCACGATCGTGCCGGCCGAGGCGGAGGTGATCCGCACCTTGGCTGAGCGGTACGTCGCCGGGGAGAGCCTGCGGTCGTTGGCGATGTGGCTGGATGCGGAGGGGATCACCTCGGTCGGCGGCGGTCCGTGGCGGACCCCGACGTTGCGGGCGTTGCTGACCTCCGGGCGGATCGCCGGGCTACGCGAGCATCAGGGTGCCGTCATCGGCCCGGCGGTGTGGGAGCCGATCATTACCGAGCAGACCCGCGCCCGCATCCTGGCCCGGATGAACGAGCAGAGCCGGACCGGCCGGCGCAGCCCACGCCGGTATCTGCTGTCCGGGATGCTGCGCTGCGACAAGTGCGAAGGGGGTGCTGTTCAGCTCGCCGCGGCAGGACACCCGCCGCTACGTCTGCCTGTCTGGCCCGGATCACGGCGGGTGCGGGCGGTTGACGGTGGTGGCCGCGCCGGTGGAGGACCTGATTACCCGGGCGGTGCTGCTGCGGCTGGACAGCCCGGAGCTGGCCGACGCCCTGTCCGGCCGGGCCGCGGCCGATGAGCACACTGCCGCCCTCGCCCTGGCGTTGGCTGAGGATCGGCAGCAGCAGGAGGAACTCGGCGGGCTGTGGGCGGCGAAGAAGATCGACACCGCCGGCTGGCTGCGGGCCCGCGGTGACCTGGAGGCCCGGATCGCGCAGGCCGAGGCCCGACTGGCCCGGTTGACCCGCAGCGACGCGCTGACCGGGCTGGTCGGCAACGGGCAGCAGCTACGCGCTTCGTGGGACGGGCTGGACCTGACCCGGCAGGCCGCGATCGTCCGGGCCGTCCTGGACCACGCCGTCATCGGCCCCGGCGTCCTGGGTGCCCGCGCCCTGGACCCTGACCGGGTGCAGCCGGTCTGGCGGCTCTGACCCCGCCGTTTACGACCCGATGGACGAGCCTGCCGTCGACGAGGGGCGGGCTGGTCGGCTGGTCGGGCTTGCGGTGCCGGTGAGCAGTACCCGGACCCGGTCGATGACCAGCGCGTCGGTGACGTGCACGGGCAGGCCCTGCGCCGCGCACGAGCGGGCGACCCAGGCCCGGACCTGCTCGTCGGACAGCCGGACCTCTACCGCCACGGCGAGCACACCGTCACAACCCCGGCATCACCGTGGACGACGTCGAGGACGTCGGCCGGTCTGTCGTGGTTCACGTCCTCGTCCCCGGATGTCGTAGGCCACCTGGTATGGCCTTCTACTTCTGGTAAGTGCGGTCCGGCCGGGGCCTGTGACAGACGATCTTGCGGTTTCTCGGGCGGTGACCCTTGCCCGTAGTGCCTCGCGGGCGCCGTCGCCGGACCGGCCGACTCTTGCCGGCAGCTCGCGGGTGGGGGCGGAACCCTTGCCGATGGCGGCGAAAGTCTTGCCCGGTGGGGAACCGACTCTTGCCGACGCCCGCTTTCCGGGGGTGGAAGTGGAGGATTGCCGTGTCCGCGGGATCGTCCTGATCTTCTGGGAGCCGCTGCAGCCGCTGCCCGCGGTGACCGCCGTCCCGGACCGCGGCGCCGACCGTGACGTCGGCGAGCTGCTGCGTGACATCGACCGGCGGCTGCTCGCCCCCCCACGCCACCCCGACGACCACCAGACCCGGATCGTGCTGGTCGACCTGCACCGCCTGCTCGCCTGGCCTGGTACTCCCTGCTCGACCCCGACGGCGATCGCGCCGGACGGGCCCGCTGGGAGCAGCACCTGGACTGGGCCGGCCAGCTCCGCGTCATCGAGACCGACACCGCCGTCGAACTGGCCCTGGCCGACCTCCGCCGCCAACGCGGCCAGGAGCACCGCGCTTTACGCTCGCCCGCGCCCGGGCGAGCACCCACCCCTGCTACGGCGACGGGGACCAGGCCGGGCGCGCAGCGCCCGGTCTGGTCCCCAGAGCCATAACTTGCTCCGAGACAGGCAACTGAGTCGCGGAGCAACCGCGCCCTGACCTGGCTTTTTGTTTGTGATCACGTCGCTGCTGGCTCTACGCCGACATTTGTGGAGCCAGGACCAGACGGGTCTGGCCCGCAACGGGAGAGCAGCAGACCAGAGTTGAGTCCACGGACGCCGCCGTTGGCGGTGGAGCGTCTGTCACGTGTTCCGGCGCCGCTGCTCCAACAGCAACGGAAGCGAGCCGAGCGGCGCAACAACCATCATCAAGACGCCTAACCACACAACGCCGGTTGCGATGAGCACGGCCCCGCCGATGATCAAGAGCAGGTTGTATGCCAGGAGCCTCCGGGTGAACAGCCGCTCTGGCTCACGCCCATCTCGACTCATTTTTACCTCCGACTCCAGGGGACGGCGATTCGCGGCAAGCAGCGAGCCTTATAATCCGAAGCCCTCTGCGAGAAGGCCCCCTGCGACACAGCCGCCGGCGAGGATCACGCCGCCCGCCTGAGGACCAAACACGGCGCTCGTTGCCAAAGCATGTTGATAGACCAGCGCAGCGCCCGCTCCACAACCTTGCAAGAACCCGAGTACCGACGCGCCGCTCGGATCGGAGTAGTTGCAGGGGTTGTTGCGGGCGTAGGTGTAGTGGGGGTCTTGGCCGGTGGGGTCGAGTTGGGTGAAGCGGCCGAGCGTGGGGTCGTAGTAGCGGATGCCGAACTTGTACAGCCCGGTCTGGTCGTCGAGGTAGCCGCCGGTGTACTCGAAGGGGTTGGGGACCTGTTCCGTCTTCGCGCGGTTGATGCCGTACGGGTCGTAGCTGTAGCTGTTGACCTTGCTGCCGCTGCTGTTGACGAGGCCGACGACGCTGCCGAGCCCGTCGAACAGGTAGTAGAAGCTGCTGTCGCCGTTGCGCATGGCGATCAGCGTTCCGTTGGGGTCGCGGATGAAGCTGGTGGTCGCGCCGTCGGTGGTTTCGGTGGCCAGACCGGTCGGGCTGGTGGTGAAGCTGGTGCTGCCGCGGCTGGTGCGCTCGTTCTGGCTCAGACCGGTGTAGGCGAACGGGGTGCTGGTGCCACCTGCGGTGACGGCGGTGAGCTGGTCCTTGTTGTTCCAGCTGCCGGCGGTGCGGGTGGTGGCTCCGACGGCGGCGGTCTCGTTGCCGTTGGCGTCGTAGGAGAAGCCGCTGGTGCTGCCGTTGCGGCTGATCAGCTGGTTCGCGGCGTTGTAGCCGAAGCTGTTCTGGGTGGTGCCGATCGTGGCGCTGGTGCGGTTGCCGGCGTTGTCGTAGGCGTAGTTCCAGGCGGCGGTCTGGGTGCCGGCGCCGTCCTTCTCCACGGCGCTGGTGAGCCGGTTGAGGGTGTCGTAGCCGTAGCTGGTCGTCCGCCCGGCGACCGCGTCGGTGCGGCTGCGGGTCAGCGCGGTGTCGCCGCCGGTGCTGCTGGTGTAGGTGTAGCTGAAGTCCGACTGCACCGTGCTGCCGGTGACGGCCCGGATCTGCTTGACCCGCCCGGACCCGTCCGGCGTGACGCTCATGGTGGTGGCGGTCGTCGTCGGGTAGCTGGTGCTGGTGCGCAGGCCGTTGTTGTTGTAGCCGAAGGTGGTGCATCGGCTGGTCGGGCTGGTGGTGCACGATCCGCCCGGCTCGGCCAGGCTGATCAGCTGGTTCGCGGCGTCGTAGCGGTAGCTGGTGGTGCCGCTCGGGTCGCTGATCGACGTCAGGTTCCCCGTCGCGTCGTAGGTCAGCGTCTGCGAGCTCTGGCCGGGCAGGGCCTTGCTGGTCTGCCGGCTCAGGGCGTCGTAGCCGTAGCTGGTGGTGCCGGTCTGGTCGACCTGTGAGGTCCGGTTGCCGTCGTTGTCGTAGCTGTAGGCCACGCACGTCCCGTTGCCGGTCTCGGTGCTGGTGCAGGCGGTGACGCCGGACAGCCGCACCTGCGTGATCCGGTCCAGCGCGTCGTACACGTACCGGGTGACCTGGCCCTTGCCGTCGGTGCTGCTGGCCTTGCGGCCCAGGGCGTCGTAGGTGGCGCTGGTGTCACCGAGCGGCGCCGGGTTGTCGATGTTGGTCAGGTCGCCGGTGGTGTTGTAGCTGTACCGGGTGATGTTGTTGTTGCCGTCGGTGGCGGTGCACACCTGCCCGGGTTTGCCGCCGCAGGTCGCGGTGGTACCGGCCGGGCCGTTGTAGGTGTAGCTGGCCGTCACCGCGCCGTCCGGGGCGGCGGTGCTGGTCTCGGTGAGGTTGCCCGGGCCGTCGTAGGTGTAGGAGGTGTCGCTGCCGTTGCCGTCCACGCTGCCGGAGGGCTGCCAGTGCGCCACCCGGCTGGTCACCGTCCCGACCGCCTCGGCATACCGCAGCGTGCTCTTGACCCCGGTCGGGGCGGTGCTGTCGGTGGCCCGGAAGTCGCTGTCGAAGCCGAAGCTGCTGGTGCCCGCCGGGCTCATCGCGTCCACCGCGCTGGTGACGGAGTTGTCGGCGTTGAGAGTGGCCGACCGGGACCGGCCCAGGGCGTCGGTGGCCTTGATGACCCGGCCGGCGCTGTCGTAGAAGTAGCTGGTGGCGTTGCCGTTGGGGTCGGTGACGACAGTCTTGCCGTTCCCGCCGCCGGTCGCCGAGTAGGCGTAGGTGGTCGTCGGGCCGGTGTTGTTGGCGGTATCGGTGACCTGCTTGACACTCAACGCCCGGCCCTGCCCGTCATAGGTGATCAGCGTCTTGCGCCCGCCGGGCGTGACGATCTCGCTGAGCAGGCCGGTGCCAGCGTAGCCGTAGCTGGTCGTCTCACCGGCCGGGTTGGTGTAGCTGGTCAGGTACTCACACCAGCTGTCGTAGCCGTAGCTCCAGCTGCGGCTGGCGTCATCGGTCATGCCCGACAGCAGCCCGTTGCAGCCGGTGTGCGCCAAGGTGAGCTTGCGTCCGGCGGTGCTGGTGACCGCGTCGAAGCCGACGCTCATCACGTTGCCGTTGCGGTCCTTGACCGACGTCAGCTCCCCGAAGCCGTCGAAGGTCTTCACCTCACCGCTGCGCCGGTCGGTGCGGGTGTACAGGCCGGTGGTCAGGTCGTAGGACAGGTCGGCGCCGGAGCCTGCGGCGGAGGCGAACGTGGTGCCGTCCAGGTCGGTGTACCGCCAGAAGATCGCCGAGCCGGTCGGGCCGTAGTGGATCGCGCCGTCGTTGACCGGCCAGATGAACTCATCCGGGCCCGGGCTCTGCGTCCAGTAGGCGGGCAGGTTCCCGGTGAAGCTGCCGGTGCCGCGGCTGTTGTAGAACCGGCCGACGGTGTGCTCCACCCCGGGGGCGGGGATCGCGACGTCGGCTTCGGACAGCAGCAGGTTGCCGTTGGAGACGTTGACCTTGAGCTCGGAGCGGTCGGTGAGCTGCTTGCTGCTGTAGGTGTAGTAGGGCCGGTCGCCGGTGCGGTCGACGTACTCGATGGTCAACAGCGGGCTGAAGCCGTTTTTGGCCAAGGCGATGCTCGACCCGGTGGTCGTCGAGGTCGACGACAACTGCACGCCGTGGTTGACCACCGCGCCGGTGACCCAGTCGGTGGCCAGCGAGCGCAGGTCCAGGTCGATGTTGAAGTTGCCGGCCCAGTGGGTGGCGCTGGCGGTGGTCGCGCCGACATCACCACCGGCGGTGGTCCAGGCGTTGCTGCCGTCGTAGGTGTTCCAGGTGGCGCTGCTGGCCGTCCAGGCGCGGGTCAGCGGCTTGGCCTGCACCGTGATCCCGTCGGCGTTGGCGTCCTCAGCGGTGATGTCCGCGGTCAGCCGGGCCCGGTAGACGTCGATGTCGCGGGGGACGTTCGAGGTGTCGAACTTGATCAGCGCGTGGTTGCGCTTGCCGCCGGTGTCGGTGCCGACCCGCAGCGTGCTGGCGCCGGAGTAGTTCGTCGTGGTGCCGCCGGAGTTCAGGTAGGTCTGGCCCGCCGGGGACAGCTCGTAGGTCGGGTCGAGCCGGACCGGGAACACCCGGGCCGGGTCGGCCAGCCAGGCCGGGTCCAGCGACAGCGTCACCGTCGGGTCCGAAGCCGGACCAGACAGGGTCAGTGAGGTCGCCTCGGTGGAGAAGCCACCCGGGCTGCCTGAGGCGTCCTGCACGTGCGGCGGCGCGAAGCGCAGCCTCTCCACCCCTGCACCGTCCAGCGCGGCCAGTCCGCCGTCGGCAGTCTCGGCCAGGCGCAGGCCGCGGCTCAGCGAGGTGTCGAACACGAAGGCGGTCGGGGCGGCCGCCGCCTGCAGGATCAGCGTCTCCTTCACCCCGCTGTCGGTGGCCTGATACTCCAGGTCCACCCCCGGCAGCGCGTCGTCATAGGTGGCGGTGTCCCGCTCGATCGTGGCGGTGCCGTCGGCGTCCTGCAGCGAGAACCCGACCGACGCCCCGGCCGCCTCGACCATCACCGGACCGTCGCCCAGCTCCTTCGGCAGGCTCAGCCGGTAGCTGTTGGCGGTGTTGCGCACCCGCCCGGGGTTCGCGCTGTCCTCGCCAATGCGGTTGTCGTTCTTGGCCCAGCCGCCGCTGCCGTCGCGGTGGTTGACCGGCCGGTCGAACAGCCGGGCCTGCAACGCCCCGGTCTTGAGCCGGTAGGTGCGCGAGGTCGCGGTGCGCAGCGCCGGGATCTCCCCATCTGCCTCCGTTGCGCGAGGACCCCCTTGCGGACCGCCCGCGCCCGCCGGCGCCGCCGGAGCAGCCGGCGAAGCCGCAGCGGGTGAGACAGCCGACGCCGCCGACGCGGGAGCGGCGACCGACACCAGCCCCGAAGACGCCAGCACGGCCGAGGCTGCCAGTAACGACAACCGGGACAACGAACGGCGGGCCGGGACATCAACACGAGCAGCCATGGTTACGTCCTGGAACGAGGGGGTAAGGCTGCTGACTAGGCCACACGGAGGATGGCGGCGTAGCCTGAAAGGGCCACAAACCGGCGCAACAGCGGCATCTCTGTCCTCGGCGATACCCCGAAACGTGCCTCAACGTCCGGTTCGTCCCGGTTCACTGACTACTGCTGCCCAGGGTGGGGCATGACTGCTGGGAGTCAGCCGCCGCATGCCGTGGCAGGTTGTATTGGCAGTTGACGAGGTTGGCCGACCTGTTATGGACATCAGCGAACGCGTACGGACGACCGCAGGTGATCCCGCGTCATGGGTCGCTGACGCAACGCCTGCCGGGGGGGGGCAACAACGGCAGCTGCGCCGGCCGAAGAGAGGTCCCTTGCAGTGCCGACCGTCGTCGCGCTGGACGTTTCATCAGCGATCGTGACGGTTCCCTGCCGTCTTGACGGCATGACGGCAGGCAGCCAACATGGTGGCCGTGGAGCGACGTAAGACGACCGTGTACCTGGACTCCGAGGTCTTGACCGCGACCAAGGTCTTGGCGGCAGCTCGCGAACGCACCGAGAGCCAGGTGGTCGAGGATGCACTTCGTGCCTACCTGCGCACCAGCGACGTGGAGGTGGCGCGCGCCGACTTGCGTGCCTTGATGGACCGGCTCGCTCAGCGGGCGGATCTTGATGACGAGGCGGCCATGGCCGTGGCAGTCGAGGAGGTCAGGGCGGCACGGGTCGTACGCGGATCTTCCTCGACCCGTTAGGTGCGGTCGCCGCGGGCCGTGCCCGACACGAACGTGCTGGTCGCCGCCGCGATCACGCCTCGAGGGCTCTGTGGCCGCCTGCTGGATGCCGCTCTTGACGGCCGGTGGCAACTGGTGGTCTCCCCGCAGCTCTTGGCCGAGCTGAACACGGTGCTCGCACGGGACAAGTTCCGTCGCTGGCTGAGCGAGGACGAAGCGAGGCGGTTCGTCGCCGACATCGGCGTTCTCGCCGCCGTCGTCGCGGATCCTCTCTCAGGATCGGGCCGAGCGACCGCCGACCCCAAGGACGACTTCCTCGTGGCCTTGGCCATGGGTTCTCCCGACATCGTGGCGCTGATCTCCGGGGACCCGCATCTCACCGAGCTGGTGGACATGAACCCTCCGGTTCTGACACCGGCGAGGTTCCTCGACCAGATGCGAAGCTGAGGCACTCGGGCGGTCGGTTCGCGGCCTCCCGCGGATGGGCCGGCCAACAGCTGCATAAGAGGACCGGCCACAACTGCTCTTCCGGTGAATCGTGGGCGGGCAACCTCTCGCCCCTGCCCGGAGGGGGCGGCTTCGTGCTTGACCAGGTTGTTCAAGTCGGTGCTCCCGCCGTCGGACCAGTAGACGACGTGGTGGGCGTGCAGCTTCTTGCGCCGGGTGCAGCCAGGGAAGCGGCAGCGCTCGCCATCCAGGGTGCCGAGCAGCTCGCGCAGGGCGGCGTTGGCCTCCCGAGACGTGCGGCCCAGGTCGTGCCGGCGTAGATCAGCGGCAGTGACGGGGCGCAGCCGGAGCACCCTGCCACGGCCGGGCAGCGTTCTCATCACGGCGCGCAGGCTGCTCGGTGGGAGCAGCTCACCATCAGCCAGCCGGCCCCAGCCGGAGATCGGGTCGATCTGCGCGGTCAGCTGCGGCCGGCGCCGGCGGGTGATGGCCGGGTGCGCCTGCTGCTCGGCGGCGAGGGCGTCCTGCGCCAGTGCCAGCAGCGCCTGCGCGTCGGTGACCTTCGCGGCGCCGGGTGTTTCCGCGGCAACGTCCTCCGGCTCGACGACGAGCTCGGGCTCCGGCTCCGGCTCCGGCTCCGGATCGGGCTCCGGCGCCGGCCGGCTCACGTCCTCCGGCACCGCGGTCGCCGCCTGCTCCGCCTGCTCGGCGTCCCGCTGTCGCTGGAGCTCGGCCTTTTTCGCCTCGATCCCGGCCTGCACCACCGGCAGGTACTCGGCCGGGTCGCTGATCGTCAGCGTGAAGTTGCCCGCATCGTCATAGCGGACGCGTGTCCGCAGCGACCACGCCGCCGCCTCCGGGTCCAGCTCGGCGGCCGCGTTGGCCTGGGTACGGCGCACCCCCCGCACGATCTTCTCCAGCTGGGCCGCGGAGGAGTGGCGGGCAAGCTCGACCCAGTCGATGCCGTCGTCCGACTCGGCGACCCGCGTGATCGCGCGGACCTTGGAGTAGGAGATGCGGCCCTCACCGAAGCCGGCCGCCACCTCGGACAGCTCCTCCAGCCGGCACGCGACCCGTACCTGATCACGGGCCGCGCCCAGCGACAACCCGGTGCGCCACGACAGCCAGTGCGCGCACGACAGCATCCCCGTACCGGCCCAGCCCTCACGACGGTCGAACTCGGCGATCCACGGCAGCTGCTCCGCCTCGGCAGCGGCGATACAGCCGGCCCGCAGGCAGATCCCGTCCGCCAGCTCCTCGATGGTCAAACTCGAAAGGCTCTTCATGGCAGCAACTTACGGCCGACCTGGGACAGTTTCGGGGTCGCCAACTGCGACGCTTCAGGCAAGCGCGGGCGAGGCCCACAAGCGCCAGGGAGGTCTGGGCCAAGACGCTCCTCACGGTGGCGACCAGCGTCGCCGTCCATGAGCGACGCGCGGCGGCTGGTCGACAGCTGTCGAGCTACTGCAACGTTCTGCGCGGCGATCGGCGTCTCGACGATCGATTATGTCGAGCAGCTGATGTACCTGCTCTTCCTCAAGATGGCGCACGAGCGCGGGACCCGGCCGCTCGAGCCGGAGCGGATCGTGCCGGCGGAGTGCTTGTGGCAGCGGCTGCCGGACGCCGACGGCGACGAGCTGGAGGCGACCTACCGCGCACCAGCGGCGATCTGGCTCCGAAGCGCGGATGGCAACGCCGACGGGGCGGCCTCCCGAAGGAGACCGCCCCGTCGTACGAGCAGGTGATGCAGGCTGGACTAGAAGTCCATGTCGCCCATGCCGCCCATGCCACCGGGCATGCCGCCACCGGGCATGCCGGCGCCGGCCTTCTCGGGCTTGTCGGCGATGACCGCCTCGGTGGTGAGGAACAGCGCGGCGATGGACGCGGCATTCTGCAGCGCCGAGCGGGTGACCTTGGCCGGGTCGATGATCCCCGCCTTGATCATGTCGACGTACTCGCCGGTCGCGGCGTCCAGACCCTCGCCGATCGGCAGGTTGCGGACCTTCTCCACGACGACGCCGCCCTCGAGGCCGGCGTTGATGGCGATCTGCTTGATCGGCGCCTCGAGCGCGAGCCGGACGATGTTCGCGCCGGTGGCCTCGTCGCCGACCAGGTCGAGCTTCTCGAAGGCGCTGACCGAGGCCTGCAGCAGCGCGACGCCACCACCGGCGACGATGCCCTCCTCGACAGCCGCCTTGGCGTTGCGGACAGCGTCCTCGATGCGGTGCTTGCGCTCCTTGAGCTCGACCTCGGTGGCCGCGCCGACCTTGATGACGGCGACGCCGCCGGCCAGCTTGGCCAGCCGCTCCTGGAGCTTCTCGCGGTCGTAGTCGCTGTCGCTCTTCTCGATCTCGGCGCGGATCTGGTTGACGCGGCCGGCGATCTGGTCGGCGTCACCCGAGCCCTCGACGATGGTCGTCTCGTCCTTGGTGATGACGACCTTGCGGGCCCGGCCGAGCAGCTCGAGGCCGGCGGTCTCGAGCTTGAGGCCGACCTCTTCGGCGATGACCTGGCCACCGGTCAGGATCGCGATGTCCTGCAGCATGGCCTTGCGGCGGTCACCGAAGCCGGGCGCCTTGACGGCGGCCGACTTGAAGGTGCCGCGGATCTTGTTGACGACGAGCGTGGCCAGGGCCTCGCCCTCGACGTCCTCGGCGATGATCGCGAGCGGACGGCCGCTCTGCATGACCTTCTCGAGCAGCGGGAGCAGGTCCTTGACGGAGCTGATCTTGCCGTTGAGCACGAGGACGTAGGGGTCCTCGAGGACGGTCTCCATGCGCTCGGGGTCGGTGACGAAGTACGGGCTGATGTAGCCCTTGTCGAAGCGCATGCCCTCGGTGAGCTCGAGCTCGAGGCCGAAGGTGTTGCTCTCCTCGACGGTGATGACGCCTTCCTTGCCGACCTTGTCCATCGCCTCGGCGATGATGCCGCCGACGGTGGGGTCGGCTGCGGAGATGCTCGCGGTGGAGGCGATCTGCTCCTTGGTCTCGACGTCCTTGGCAGCGTTGCCGATGGCCTCGACGACACGCTCGACGGCGGCCTCGATGCCCTTCTTCAGGCCCATCGGGTTCGCGCCGGCGGCGACGTTGCGCAGGCCCTCGCGCACGAGCGCCTGAGCCAGCACGGTGGCCGTGGTGGTGCCGTCACCCGCGACGTCGTCGGTCTTCTTGGCGACCTCCTTGACGAGCTCGGCACCGATCTTCTCGTAGGGGTCCTCGAGCTCGATCTCCTTGGCGATCGAGACGCCGTCGTTGGTGATCGTGGGGGCGCCCCACTTCTTCTCCAGGACGACGTTGCGGCCCTTCGGGCCGAGGGTGACCTTGACGGCGTCGGCGAGCTGGTTCATGCCGCGCTCGAGGCCGCGGCGGGCCTCCTCGTCGAAGGCAATGATCTTGGACATGCGTGGGTCCTCCCGGTCGGGCGTGCTGATCTGCAGGTGCCCGCGACGGACGACCGGACTGCCGGCCTCACCTGTCAGATCTGGCACTCAACACGTCAGAGTGCTACGACCTTGTTAGCACTCTCACCTGCCGAGTGCAAGCCCAGGAGCTCCGGGGCGACGAGCCGGTACGGACGGACGCCCGCCCTGCTCGTACACCCGTCGCCGGACGGCGAGGGACGGACGTGGGGCCGGCGGCGTGGGACAGTGGGCCGGACCGCCACCTATGCATGGGTGGACGGTTCGGGGCAGGACCGGCGTCGCCGGAGGCCCATCAGCCCGGGAGCGCGCCATGAGCAAGGACAAGGGCGGCCGAGCCGCCAAGAAGCCCAAGGCAGCGAAGAACATCAAAAGCACCGGTCAGACGCCCCCGCCTGGAAGCGGGGCAATCAGCGCCAGCACGGCCAAGGGAAAGAAGTAACGGAACGTCCCATGGCCGGCGTGACAGGCCGTTCGGTGAGGTCGAGCTAAAGCGGGTGTCGGCCTGATGGCGCACCCAGCGCGTGCCCGGTGCGGCTGGGTGCCGCGGGTGGTGTTCAGCTGTCGCTGGCTGTGGCGCTCTGGCTCGGGCTGTACTCGCCGTCGTTCTCCGTCGGCGTGGTCGCGGTCATGTCCTCCCGCGCATCAGCGGCGTAGGAGTCGGCGGGGCCGGTGTAGCCGTCGGCGGTGCTGGCGTCGACGAGGCCCAGGCCGCCGGTGCTCATCAGGCTCATCTGCTCCCGCGCGGGCAGCGGCTGCCCGTCCTGCTCGGCGAGCTCGTCGTCATCGAGACCGATCATCGGCGTGGCTCCGCCTTCCTGCTCGGGTGGGATGCTGTGGCTCAGCTGCTGCGGGCATCACGGTCCCGGTATCCGCGGGTCGTCGCGGTGTGACCGCCGGCGCGCAGCTCGTTGTCGATGGTGTCGCGCAGCTCGCCGGCGAGGACGTCCAGCTGTTCGTCGAACGCGCCGAAGTCCTCGAGACCGTCCGCGGGCTGCGCGACGACGGCGCTGGCCCGGGCCTGGATGTCCTGGATGCGCTGCTGGCCCTGCGCGCTCAGGCTCACCGCCCGCTCGCTGGTGATCACGTACTGGAAGGCGTACGCGTAGGTCAGGCACTGGTCGCAGGCGCTGTTGGTGGCGAAGGCGGCGTTGGCGACCTCGACGGTGTCAGGATCGCCGGTGAGGAACACGGCCTGCAGTGCCGCGGCGTGCGTGTTGCAGCCGGTGCAGTCCCGGCTGTCGGCATGAGCGAGGTTCGTCGACTGGGCGCTGTCCCCGCCGTAGGGGGCCGCCTGGACGTTGGCGCGGTGGGCGAACCCGCCGCTGGCGGTGTTGACGACGTGGACGATGTTGTTGGCGCCGCCGCCGGTCTGGGCGTTCGCCGGCGCAGCGCCGAGCGTGGCGGTGAGCGCGAATGCGGTGGCGGTGAGGGCGGTGAGTCGCCGGGCGTTCTGCATTGTCTGGCCTCTCTGGGTGTGTGACCAGGCGTACCCGGTGCTTGGAATGGCGGCGACGGCGCCGAGGAGCCCGCGCGCGGCGCCGAGGAATCGGCCGATGCTGTGGGACAGGTGCCCGCCGCGGGGTTCGCTGACACCGTCGGTGTACAGCAGCGCATCTCCTGGGAAAGTGGTTGCGGGCGGTGCTGCGGTTCCCACCGCTCATGTGAACGTCGTCCCCGCGCGCCACGTGATCGCACTGCTCGCGCAGCACGTGTCGTCGGGATGATCAACGCGCCGAACGGGAAGACGCGGTGCCATGACTGCTGACACGCCTCCCGGGATGTCCGACGCCGAGCTCGAGGAGCACACCGCCTCAGCGCTGCCACCGCGCGAACAGATGTCGCTCGTCACACCGGGAGCGGTCGACGGCACCGCCGCGATGGAGGTGCTACCCGACGAGGCACAGACCTGGCACGGCAACCCGAACGAGCCCCACATCATGTGACCTTGCTGCCGAGGCGGTAAGCCGTCGGCTACCTGCTCGCCAGGTTGCCACCGCTCGTGCCGGGAACACCTGGCCCATGAGCGAGTCCCGGCGGATCATTCGTCGCATCCGCAAGGAGATCGACGAGCCCGGGCTGCGCGCGTCCGTGGCGGCAGACGTGAACATCGCGATCGCCACCGGCGCCAGCGCAGGCTCGACCACCAGCTCGTCGACCCACTCGACCGTGCACGTGCAGCAAGGCCGGTCCGCGCGGGCCGCGCCCGATCCCGAACCGAAGGAGCGACCATGAGCGACAAGCCTGGCCTGACCGACGAGGAGCTCGAGGGCGCCTCCGGTGAGCAGCTGCCCGACCGCGAGCAGATGTCGCTGGTGAACGCGAACGTCGCGATCCCGATCAATGCCGCCGTCGCGGCGAACGTGCTGTCCGACGGCTCGATCGCCTACGCCGACGCCGAGCAGGACGCGTACATGGACCAGTCCAACTAGTCCGCCAGCCCGCACCACCCCCACCTGCACGTCCTACCTGAAGGAGCACCCCATGGCTGAGAACACCCCCGGTCTGACCGACGCCGAGCTCGAGGCGCAGGACGGCGAGCAGCTGCCCGACCGCGAGCAGATGTCGCTGGTGAACGCCAACCTCGCCGCGCCCGTCAACGCCGCGGTCGCGCTGAACGTCCTCTCGGACGACTCGGTCGCCTACGCCAACGCCGAGCAGACAGCGGACATCGACCAGTCCAACTAGCACCACGAGCAGCGCGCGGGGCCCACCGATCCGGTGGGCCCC
>JBBDWV010000061.1:0-41185 GCA_040902655.1 Mycobacteriales bacterium | reverse complement strand
CCCCCCCCCCCCCCCCCCCTGTCCCAGTCGGGCACAGCCGCTCCCGACCTTCCTCAGACCTCGAGCTTCAGCCGATCACCCGGCTGCACGTCCGGCAGCGTCTCGGGCGCCGTCTCCACGACGGTGTCGAACGGCTCGTCCGGGCCGTACGTCGGGCAGTCCTGCGGCACGTCCAGCTCACACGGGGACATGAGCACAGAAAAGATCACCCGGCCGTCGCGCACGAAGACCGCCCGCAGCGGGATCGGCACGTCGTACATGTAGAAGCGCGCGTCGACCGGCTCGTCGTAGCGGAACACCATGCCGGTGCCCGGCGGGACGGACGTGCGTCGCATCAGGCCCACCGCGCGCTCCTGCTCGTCGTCGGCCACCTCGAGCAGCAGCTCGACGCCGCCGAGCGTCGCGCGGACCCGCTCGTCCAGCGGCGTCGTGGGCGGCGCCGGCTCGGCACGGCTGCAGCCGGCCAGCAGCACCAGCACCGCCGGCAGCAGGGACCACACGACGCGCACCGGCTAGGCCAAACCGGTCTTTGCGAAGGCGGTGTAGGAGGGGGCGATCGTGGTGGTCGGACCGACCTCGCCGGCCACCGCATCGAGGGTCTTCAGCCCGTCGCCGGTGTTGAACAGGACGGTCTCGGCCTCCGGGTCGATCTCGCCGCGCTCGAGCAGCTGCCGGAGCGTCGCGACAGTGACACCGCCCGCGGTCTCGGCGAACAGCCCCTCGGTGGAGGCCAGCAACCGGATCCCCGCCACGACCTGCTCGTCGGAAACGTGCCCCATTGCGCCGCCGGTGCGTCGGACGGCATCGAGCGCGTACGGTCCGTCGGCCGGGTTCCCGATCGCGAGCGACCGCGCGATGGTCGACGGCCGGACCGGCTTGACCGAGTCCCAACCGTTCTCGTAGGCCGTGGCGATCGGTGAGCAGCCGGTCGCCTGGGCGCCGTACATCTTCCACGGCGACTCCCCGACCAGGCCGAGCTTGACCAGCTCGCCGAAGGCCTTGTCCACCTTGGTGAACAGCGAGCCCGAGGCCATCGGGATGACGACCTGCGGCGGGATCCGCCAGCCCAACTGCTCAGCCACCTCGTACCCGAGGGTCTTGCTGCCCTCGGCGTAGTAGGGCCGGACGTTGACGTTGACGAAGGCCCAGTCCTCGTTCTCGGCGATCTCGCTGCACAGGCGGTTGACGTCGTCGTAGTTGCCCTCGACGGCGACCAGGGTCTGGTCGTAGACGGCGGTCTGCACGACCTTGCCCTGCTCGAGGTCGTTCGGGATGAAGACGACGGCGCGCAGGCCCGCCTGCGTGGCGTGGGCGGCGACGGAGTTGGCCAGATTGCCTGTGGAGGCGCAGGACACGGTGGTGTAGCCGAAGGCGCGGGCCGCCGACAGCGCCACCGAGACGACGCGGTCCTTGAACGAATGGGTCGGGTTGGCGCTGTCGTCCTTGACCCACAGCTTCTTCATGCCGAGGGCGGCAGCGAGGTTGCGGGCCTCGCGCAGCGGGGTCATGCCGGCACCGAGGCTGACCCGGGTCGTCTCGTCCTGGCCCGCGGGGAGCAGCCCGGCGTAGCGCCAGATGCTCTGCGGGCCGGCCTCGATGCTCTCCCGGGTGACCAGCCGCAGCTTGTCCTCGTCGTAGCTCACCTCGAGCGGGGCGAAGCAGCGCTCACACACGTGCACCGGGGAGAGCGGGACCTCGTGGCCGCACTCGCGGCAGACCAGCGCGCGGGCCGGAGAGCCGGCGAAGGCGGCGGGGATGTCGAGCAGCGTCACGAATTCTCCTCATCTTTCCCGTACGGACGTCGTACGGGACGGAATTGGCACCTGGCGCAGTGGTCGCGCTGGTTGCCGGGGCGTCGTCGGGCCGTGTCCCTGGTGCCCCTCGGGATGAGCGTGCTGTGCAGTTGTGAGGGGCAAGCGTACCCGGCGGCGGACTAACCTCCGCGGGGTGACCGCGTCGCTGCTGCTGGCCTCCAACCGCGGACCGTTGTCCTACGCCGAGGACGACGGCGGCGCGCTGGTCGGCCGGCGGGGCGGCGGCGGGCTGGTGTCGGCGATCGCCGGCGCCTCGCTCGCCGAGGACGCGCTGTGGATCTGTTCCGCGCTGTCGGACGCGGACCGGCGGGCGGTCCGGGCGGTCCGTGGCGGGTGCGTCGCGCCAGGGGTGCAGATGCTGGACATCGACCCGGTCACCTTCGACCGCGCGTACAACGGGGTGGCCAACTCCACCCTCTGGTTCGTCGCGCACCTGCTCTACGCGACCGCCAGCGCGCCCGTCTTCGACGCCCGCAGCCGGCGGGAGTGGCGCGCCTACCGGTCCTACAACCAGGCCTTCGCCGCTGCCCTCGCGGCCGGTGCCGCACCCGGCGCCACGGTCCTCGTACAGGACTACCACCTCGCGCTCACCCCACGGCAACTGCGGGAGCGCCGGCCCGACCTGAAGATCGGGCACTTCAGCCACACCCCGTGGGCGCCGCCGGAGTACTTCGGCCTGCTGCCCGACGACGTGGGCCGCGAGGTGCTCCTCGGCATGCTGGCTGCCGATGCGGTCGGCTTCCTGTCGACCCGCTGGGCGGACGCCTTCGCCCGATGCTGCGTCGAGCTGCTCGGCGCGTCGTGGGACGGCGCGGTCCTGCGGCACGACGGCCGGGCGACCCGGGTGTCGGTGCACCCGCTGGGTGTCGACGGGGACGAGCTGCAGGCCCGCGCGGCCGAGCCCGACGTGCAGGCGCGGCTCCCGCTGCTGCGCGAGCTGATCGGCGACCGCCAGCTGCTGCTGCGCGTCGACCGCACCGAGCTGAGCAAGAACATCGTGCGCGGGCTGGAGGCCTACCGCGAGCTGCTGCGGGGGTGGCCGCAGTGGCGCGGCCGGGTGGTGCACCTGGCCCTGGCCTACCCGTCGCGACACGACCTGCCGGAGTACCGCGAGTACACCGGTGCGGTGCAGCGGGTCGCGCGGGAGGTCAACGAGGAGTTCGCCTCGGCCGACTGGCTGCCGGTGCACCTCGAGGTGCGGGACGACCACGCGCGCTCCCTCGCCGCGTACGTGCTGGCCGACGTCCTGGTCGTGAACCCCTTGCGTGACGGCATGAACCTGGTCGCCAAGGAGGGGCCGGTGCTGTCGGAGCGGGGCCTGTCACTGGTGCTGTCGCGGCAGGCCGGCGCCGCCGACGAGCTCGGGGAGTGGGCCGAGCTGGTCAACCCCTTCGACGTCGCGCAGACCGCCGAAGCGCTGCACACGGCACTGTCCGAGGACGCCGCAGCACGCAGCGTACGGACCAAGCAGCTTGCGGCGGCCGCCACCGCGCTCCCGCCGGCCGGCTGGCTGGCCGCCCAGCTGGCGGCGCTCGGCTAGCGAACTTCGGACTGGCGATCCGCTCGGCTCAGCAGCGAGCGGAGCAGCTCGACGACCCCGGCCGGACCGTCGACCACGACATCGGCCCGCGCGCGCAGCACCGCCGGCCCCTCCTCGCTGTCGCTGCACACCAGCACCCCCGGCACACCGCCGGCCCGCAGCTCGTCCACGGCGTCGTACGCCGCGACGTCACCCAGGTCGTCGCCCGCGAACAGCACCGCGGACGGGCGCGGCTCACACAGCGACAGCAGCGCCCGGCGCTTGTCGTAGCCGGGCGGGCGCAGCTCCAGCACGAGGCGGCCCGGGTGCAGCTCGAGGCCGGCCTCGGCGGCGACCGCAGCCACCGCCGGCGCCAGCCGGTCCAGCGCACCGGGCGGGTCCGGGGCCGGCCGGGTGTGGACCACCAGCGAGATGCCCTTGTCCTCCAGCTCGGCCCCCTCGGGCGCGAGCAGCGGCGGCAGGGCCCGCCGGGCGACCGCGACCCCGGGCAGGGCCGGCGGCGTGCTGACCTCACCCCCGGACCAGCGCTGCGCGCCGTACTGCCCGAGGACCAGCAGGCCGGGAACGGCAGTCAGCCCACCGAGCCCGACGACGACCTCGGCCGGCCGTCCGGTGACCAGGGCGAGCGTCCGGACCTGTGGGGCCAGCGCCGCGAGGACCTCCACCGCGCCGGCCGCCGGCACCGCCTCGGACGGCCGCTCGACGACGGGGGCCAGCGTCCCGTCGTAGTCCAGCGCCACGACCGCACCGGCCAGGTGGGCGCGCAGGACGGCGAGCGGGTCGATCATCGGCGCAGACTAGGCCGCGGGTGGCAGCAACGCGCCCAGCCGATCCCACTGCGAGGCCCGGCAGCCGTCGGTGCGGGAGAGCCGCAGGTCGACCTGCTCACCGCGATAGGAGCCGGTCACCGTCGCCGTCTGCGGTCCGGCGAAGACCTGGGTACAGACGGCATCGGCCGGCAGCGGCGCGAACGGCGTCTCCTGCGCGGCCAGGTCCTGACAGGCCCTCGTGGCGTCGGGATGGGTCCCGCCGGGCGGGTCGCAGGTCAACGTCCAACGCTGCGCCGGCGCATCGGGCTGCGGAACGGCTTCCACGGTGAGCGAGGTGGACGGCGCAGCCGGGCTCAGCGTGTCGGCTCCGCCGCACGCGGTGAGGACGAGGGCCAGGACGAGCAGCCCGCGGCCGGTCAGGCGGAGTACTCCCGCGTCAGCACCACGACCAGCCCGCGGGCCGGCAGGGTGGCGAATCGCGGACGCACCCGCGCGATCCCGTCGAAGCGCTCGGCGAACGCCCGGGCCGAAGCCTGCTGGCCCGGCTCGTAGTAGACGGTGGTGACGGGAATGCGGCCGCGGAAGTTGCCGGTCGCGGCCACCGGCCAGCCACCGGCCCGGAAGCGGGCGGCACCACGCTCGGCCAGGCCGTCGCGGCGGGAGTTGTTGAGCACCGTGACCGGGACGACGACCGACGGCGCGGCCGGAGCGGCCGCGGACGAAGCAGGGGCCGCGGGCGACGCAGGGGCCGCGGACGGCGCTGCCTCCACCGGCGCGGGTGCCGGCGCCGGTGGATCGACCGGTGCGATCAGCCGTGGCGGCGGCGCCTCCGGCTCGGCCTGCACGACAGGACCGGGTCCGCGCGACGGGTCGTCACTGAGCCACAGCAGGGTGCCGATGCCGAGCAGCACCCCGGCGACGGAGACGGCCGCGCCCCCGACCGCCCGGGCCGGCGACAGCCGGGCAGGCTGCGGCGCGCGGGCCCGCCGGCCGGTCCGGGTGATCGGCCGGGCCGCGGCATCCGCGGCCTCGGCGAACTCGTCCTGCTGCGTCGCAGCAGGCTGCTCCGGCACCTCGTCCACGGGGACAGGATCCCCCACGAGCAGCTGCCCATGCTCCTCGGACGGGGCGCCCGCCCCATAGGCCGCGGCGAAGCCGGCATCCACCGCCGGGTCGCTCCAGGGGGAGGCGCCGCGGGTCATGCCGGTGCTCAGGTGTCCAGACCGAGCCGGCGCGCGGACCGGGTGCGCTGGCGGGTCGAGCGCAGGCGACGCAGCCGCTTGACCAGCATCGGGTCGGCGACCAGCGCCTCGGGCCGGTCGATCAGGGCGTTGAGCACCTGGTAGTACCGGGTGGCGCTCATGTCGAACAGGTCGCGGATCGCGGTCTCCTTGGCACCGGCGTACTTCCACCACTGGCGCTCGAAGCCCAGGATCGCGGCCTCCCGCTCGGTCAGGCCCTCACCCGTCGCCGGTGCCGCCGCCGGCACAGGTGCCGGTGTCGAGCCGCTCATCGGTCCTCCTGCCGTCGCCGCGGACCACGAGTTCCACGGTTGTAGTTCGCCGTGCGGCCATGAAAGCACAGCGGCGCCCGGACACAGCCCTGTGACGCCCAGGTGACATCTTTCGGGTTCGGCTGCCGGACCCGACATCACGTGTGACAGTCGGGCACCCCGGACGAACCCCCCGCTTGCAGAAGGACCCCCCTCGTGCGCCTCCCCGACCGCCCCCTGCTCGTCGCCGCGCTGGCCGCGGTCCTGGCCGCGCCCGCGTTGCCCGCCCTCGTCGCGGCCTCCCCGGCCGCGGCCCAGGACAGCCAGGCCGCCGTGACCGCGCCCCCGGATCTCGGCTACGACCGCATCGGGGTGCGTCGCGGCGACACCTGGTACCTGCGCGACGCCCTCGACGGTGGGCCGAACCGGTCCTACCGCGAGCACGTCGCCGGCTGGCAGCCGGTGGCCGGCGACACCGACGGGGACGGGATCGGCACGGTCAGCCTGTTCAAGGACGGCGTCTGGCTGCTGCGCGACGACGAGCGCGGCACGGCCCGCACCGTCCGGTTCGGGCTGAAGGGGGACCAGCCGGTTCTCGGCGACTGGAACGGCGACGGGATCGACACCATCGGCGTCTTCCGCGGCGGCCGGTGGTACGTCCGCGACGTCAACCTCAGCGGCCCGGCCCGCATCTTCGGCTACGGCCTGCCCGGTGACGTCGCAGTGGTCGGCGACTGGGACGGCAACGGCCGGACCGACATCGGCGTACGCCGCGGCGTGCGGTGGTACCAGCGCGACGCGGTCAGCTCCGGCCCCACCCACCGGATCTTCGACTTCGGTCTGCGCGGCGACATCCCGATCTCCGGCGACTGGGACCACGACGGCCGGGACACGCCCGGCCTGTTCCGTGCCGGCACGTGGTTCTTCCGCGTCGGCAACTTCCCGAGCCCGTACCAGACCACGAGGTTCGGGCTGGCCGGCGACCGGCCGGTCGTGCGCCGGGTGCCGGGCCTCGCGCCGGGGGTGCGGCACGACGTCGTGCGCGACCCGCGCGGGCCATGGACGGCGCACGTCGCGACCGTGGATCTGGCCGCCGCGTCGACGCCGGAGACGGTGCTCGCCGGCGGCCGGCTCCAGGGCCTGGAGGCGGTGTCCGGCATGACCCGCCGCTCCGGCGCCGTCCTCGGCATCAACGGCGACTACGCGCTGTCCTCCGGTCGCCCGGTGCACATGTTCGCCAACGACGGCCGCCTCGCCCAGACGCCGCAGACACTCGGCCGGGCGCTGTCCTTCGACGCCCACGGCGCCGACGTACGCATGGGTTACCCGGATCTGCGGGTCGAGGTGAGCACGGCGTCGGACACCGGCACGACCACGCTGGACGTGCCGCAGGTCAACAGCGGCGGGCCGTACGGCGACCTGCTCGCCGCCTTCACCGCCGACGGCGCGCTGCTGGAGGTGCCGCCGAACGGCGCCTGCTACGCCGGACTGGCGCCCACCGGCGGCCGCACCATGACCGGGCAGGGCACGGTGTCCACGTCGCTGCAGGTCACCGGTACCCGGTGCGGCGGTGAGCGCCCCGTCGTCCCGACGACCGGTGCGATGCTGACCGCGAACCGCTACCACGGCAATGACAAGTTCATCCGCTCGCTCGGCACCGGCCAGTCGGTGCAGCTGTCGGCCAGGCTCGGCTTCCCGGGCGCGGTCGACGTCCTGGGCGGCAACCCGCTGTTGGTCGTCGGGCGCCGGGTCGCCGGCGACGTCAACGGCAGCGGCGCCTTCTTCGACCGGCACCCGCGGACCGCCGTCGGCGTCACCGACGCCGGCCAGCTGCTGCTGGTCGTCGTGGACGGCCGGCAGGGCTCCTACAGCGCCGGCATGACGCTGCGCGAGCTGGCCGACTTCATGCTCTCCCTCGGCGCGCGCGACGCGATCAACCTGGACGGCGGCGGCTCCTCGGAGCTGTTCCTCAACGGGCTGGTCGCGAACCGGCCCTCCGACGGCGGTGAGCGGTCCGTGTCCAGCGCCCTGGTGGTGCTGCCCGGCGCCGACGCGGGCCAGTCCGACCTGACCGCACCGCGACCGCTGGCGAGCAGCAACGCGCGTACGGCGCCGCCCGCCGAGGAGGAGCCGGCCGCCGGGGCGGACCGCCTGCTCGGTCCCGCCGTCACCGACCCGGCCAGCACCGGCGGGCTCGCCGACGCGCTGCGCCGCTCGGGCGTGCCGCTGCCCGCCGAGCTGCGCCAGGCGGCGGACGCCTTCGCGCGGCGGCCACGGTAGAGGTGCGTCAGGGATAGAGCCCGCGGGTCCGGTGCGCCTGCGCCACCCGGCCCACGCCGATGGTCTGCGCTGCCGTGCGCAGCGAGATCCGCCGTTCGTGTGCCATCGTCGAGACCTGGTCGTACGCCGACTCCATCAGCGCCTTGAGCCGGTCGTTGACCTCGTCCTCGGACCAGAAGTAGGCTTGCAGGTCCTGCACCCACTCGAAGTAGGACACGGCGACGCCACCGGAGTTGGCCAGCACGTCCGGGACGACCAGGACGTTGTTGCCCTCCAGGATCCTGTCGGCGTCCGGCGTGGTCGGGCCGTTGGCGCCCTCGACGACGAAGAATGCCCTGACGCGGTCGGCGTTCTCGTCGTTGATCACTCCCTCGAGTGCTGCGGGCACCAGGATGTCGACGTCGAGCTCGAGCAGCTCGGCGTTGCTGATGGTGTCGGTGCCGGGGAACCCGACCACGGTGTCCGCCCCCGACCTCAGGTGCGCGAGAAGGGCGGCCGGGTTGAGGCCCTTGGCGTTGTAGACGCCGCCCTTCCAGTCCGAGACCGCGACGACCAGGCAGCCCGCGTCGTGCAGGTACTGCGCCGCGAGCCCGCCGACCTTGCCGAAGCCCTGCACGGCGACGGTCGCGCCGCGGTGGTCGACGCCGGCCTCACGGAGCGCGGAGAAGGCGGCGTACATGACGCCGCGGCTGGTGGCGCCGCCGCGACCTTCCGAACCCCCGACCGACACCGGCTTGCCGGTGACGACACCGGTGACGGTGTAGCCCTTGTGGGCGGAGAAGGTGTCCATCATCCAGGCCATCGTCTGCTCGTCGGTGCCGACGTCGGGGGCCGGGATGTCCTTCTCCGGACCGATGATCGGCATGATCTCGCTGGCGTAGCGGCGGGTGACCCGCTCGAGCTCGTTGCGCGACATCGCCCTCGGGTCGCACGCGACACCGCCCTTGGCGCCGCCGTACGGGATGCCGATGAGGGCGCACTTCCAGGTCATCCACATCGCCAGCGCGCGGACCTCGTCCATGTCGGTCGCCGGGTGGAAGCGGATGCCGCCCTTGGCCGGTCCGCGGGAGAAGTTGTGCTGCACGCGGTAGCCCTTGAGGACCTTCAGCGTGCCGTCGTCGCGCCGCAGCGGGACGGCGACCTCCATCGACCGGCGCGGGGTCGCGAGCAGCTCGTGCAGACCTTCGTCCAGCTCGAGCTGCTCGACCGCCTGGGACAGTTGGTGGAGCGCGCTGTCGAGCGCGGACATGCGTGCGGACACGCGGGACGCTCCTTCATGCGACGACGCTGTCCGGCCACCGTCGGCCGCACAGGCGCGGGAGCCGGCGCACCCGCGCCGCCGAGGATGTCACGTCCGGACCGTGCCGGTCCGACCCGCGTCCCTCGAGCCCGGCTCCCTCAGGCGGGACCCGGCGGGGAGGAACGGCTGCGACCGCGGAACTCGACGACCGTCTCCTCGCCCCGCCGCACGGTGACGTCGTAGATCCCGCGGCGCCCGCGTACGACCCGTTCGACGGCAGTGGCGACCAGTCTGTCACCGGCCCGCACCGGGGCCAGGAACTCCACGTCCGCGCCCGACGCGACGAACCGGCCAGTCGTGTTGCAGGCACAGGCGAACGCGGTATCGGCCAGCAGGAAGAGGTAGCCGCCGTGACAGGTGCCGTGGCCCTGCACCATCTGCGGCGTCACCCGCATGGTGGCGGTGGCCCGGCCGAAGGACACATCACTCAAGGTGATGCCGAGCGCGCGGCTGGCGACGTCCCGCTCGTACAGCTGGGACGCCAGCTGCGCCACCCAGGCATCCTGCTCGGAGGTCACCCAGGCTGTGTAACCGCAAGCGCGGCGCACCGCAAGGCCTGCGACGCGCCCGTGGCGCAGCCGTGGTCTGCCGCTGGAGCGGATCAGCCGGTCGCGACCAGCTGCCGGCTCCCCTGGAGGCAGTCGGCGAGCAGGTCGGCGATCTCGGCGGGCGGGTTCCGTCGGGTGAAGACCGCCTGCGCCCCGGCGTCGACGAGCTGCTGGATGCCCTCGCCCTCCAGGACCTGTGCGCCGACGACGGTGCGCGGGGAGAAGGAGCGCACCCGGCTGAGGACCTCGAGACCCGACAACGTGGGCAACCGGTCCTCGACGAGCACCAGGTCGGGCTGCTCGACGACGATCGTGCCCGCGGCGTCGGCGCCGTCGTCGAACTCCCCGACGACAGCGATGCCGCGGACGGCCAGGCGGCTGGCGACCTTCGTCCGCAGCCACTCGTTGCGGTGGGCGAGAACGGCCCGCAGCTCCACCCGGCCCAGCAGGCCGCCGCTCGTGCGCAGCTGCTCGGCCGCACGGGCGAGCACCGCCTCGTGTTCCCTTCTGCGGGCCTGGTTGCGACGGCTGACGTCCAGTCGCCTCTCCCGGGTGAGGACCTCGCTGTCGGCCGCGGCTTCCGCCGCGCGGCGGCCGCGGTTCCAACCGTCGATCGCCTGCAACTGCAGGGCGGTGAGCTCGGCCTGCGAGGGCCGAGCGGGAGAGCTGTGGTCCGACGACATGAGTCGACCTTCCGCGAGCACGACAGGGCCACGCACCGAGGCGCGGGAGCCGCGGGCGCGAGAATCCCGGCGGCTGTTGTCTCAACCTGTAGCCAGGAGTCTGCCCTAGACGTGACGGTTACGCCACCTGCGGGGAAGGTGGATCAGCGCTACCCGCGAGCCGGGAACGCGTCGAGCGCGGCGCAGATTCTGGCGGTGACGTCGTCGACCTCACCGGCGGCGTCGATCCGGATCAGGATGTCCCGGCCTGCGTAGTAGTCGAGCAACGGCAGGGTCTTGTGCTCGTACTCCTCGATCCGGTGCCGGACGGTCCGCTCGTCGTCGTCGGCCCGACCCGATTCCAGACGGCGCTGGTCGAGTCGCTCGATCAGGGTGTCGTGGTCGATGTCGAGGCAGAGCACGGCGTCCAGTACCCGGTCGGTGGCGACCGCCTTCTCGTAGGCGGCGCGGGCCTGCGCGACGGTGCGGGGGAAGCCGTCCAGCACGTAGCTCGGCGGTGACGAGGCCCCCAGCACGTCCTCCAGGACCATCCCCAGGATCAGCTCGTCCGGGACCAGGTCGCCGCGGTGCATGAACGGCTGGGCCTGCCGGCCGAGGTCGGTCCCGGCCGCCACCTGCGCCCGCAGCAGGTCACCGGTGGAGACGTGCCGGGCGCGGTAGCGCTCCGCCAGACGGGTGCCTTGAGTGCCCTTGCCCGAGCCCGGCGCACCGAGCATCAGGAGCCGGATCGACGAGCGGATGGCCTGCTGCACGACTCCCACTGAACCGTGCGCCGCACGAGCGCGTGCAGCCGGGTCCCTGCGGCTCCGCCCAGTGGCGCTGGGCGGAGCCGCGGCGGAGCGGTCAGGACCTGGCGTCGTCCACCTCGAAGATCTTGGCCAAGTCGTCGAGGACGAGCTGGGCGCCCTGGACGGAGACCGACGTCATCCAGATCTCGTCGGCCACCTCGTGCACGTTGCCGGCCTTGACCCCCTCGAGCTGTGCCCACAGCGGGTTGCGCAGGAAGCGCTCCTTGGACGGCTCTCCACCGGAGTAGCTGGTGACGAAGATGTGGTCGCCGTCGGCCTGGCGGATCTGCTCCTCACCGACCTCGGCGGCGAAGTCCTCGACGTCCTGGCTGTCCGGCCGGGCCAACCCGGCGTCCACCAGGATGTGACCGATGAAGGACGACTTCTGCATCAGCCGGGTCGGTCCGTCCAGGAAGCGGACGATGGAGATCGTCGGGTTGTCCGCCTTGGCGTTGATGGCGTCCCCGACCTCCTTGGCGCGCCGCTTGTAGTCCGCCAGCTCCTCGGACGCCTTGTCCTCGGCACCGAGCACCTCGCCGAGGAAGGTGACGTTCTCGCGCCACTGCGGGCCGGTCGTCTTGACGAAGACGGTCGGGGCGATCTTGCTGAGCTCGTCGTACAGCGCGTCGTGCCGCACGGTCGCCGACACGATGACGTCCGGCTCGAGCGCCGCGATCGCCTCGAGGTCCGGCGTCTCCAGCGGCCCGACCTCCTCGGTGTCCTCGACGGCGTCGCCGAGGTAGGGCGGGAAGCCTTTGAGGTCGCGGTAGCTGGAGATGCCGCCGACGAGGGGGCGGTCGAGCAGGACGACGGCCTCGACCAGGCTGTTGTCGAGCGCGACGATCCGCTCCGGGCGCTGCGGGATCTCGGTGCTGCCCTTGTCGTGGGAGATGGTGCGCGGGAAGGCGGCGTCGGCGGAGACGTCCTGCTCCTGCGCCGTGCTGGTCGGCTCACTGCCGGTGCCGCCGCAGGCGGCGAGCAGCGCTACTGCCGCGGCAGCAGCCATCGGGCGGCGGAGGAGCAATCGTGCGGTCATCGCAGTGCCTTTCGGGTGGGAGAGCGTCCGGCGCTGATCGCCGGACACGGAAAGGGCCGGCCGGCTAGAGCCGGGCGACGGGGACGATCAGCGGCGTGTCGCCGTCGGGATCGGTGAGCACTCGGCAGCGGACACCGAAGACGTCGGCGATCAGGGCCGGCGTGAGCACCGCCGACGGGGAGCCGGCGGCCACGATGCGGCCGTCGCGCATGGCGACCAGGTGGTCGGCGTAGCGGGCGGCCTGGTTCACGTCGTGCAGGACCATCACGACGGTCCGGCCGACGCGGTGCAGGTCCCGCACCAGCTCGAGGACGTCGAGCTGATGGGCCATGTCCAGGTAGGTGGTCGGCTCGTCGAGCAGCAGCAGCGAGGTGTCCTGCGCAACGACCATCGCCAGCCAGGCGCGTTGCCGCTGCCCGCCGGACAGACTGTCGACCTGCTCGTGCGCCATAGCGGTCAGACCGGTGGTGGCGAGGGCGTCGTCCACGGCCCGCTGGTCGGCGCTCGACCACTGCCGGAAGACGCTGGTGTGCGGGGTGCGCCCGCGCCCGACCAGATCGCTCACGGTGATGCCGTCGGGGGTCACCGGGCCCTGCGGGAGCAGCCCGAGCTGCCTCGCGACGTCGCGGGTGGGGAGCCGGTGCAGGTCCTGCCCGTCGAGCAGCACGGCCCCGTCCTGCGGCCGGAGCAGCCGCGCGAGGGCTCGCAGCACCGTCGACTTCCCGCAGCCGTTCGCGCCGACGATGGCCGTGACCGCGCCGGTGGGGACGCTCAGGTCCAGCTCCCGCACCACCTGCCGGTCGCTGCGGTAGCCGAGCGTCAGGTGCTCGGTCACGAGCCGGGATGCGGGGTGCACGCCGGTGTCGTACGGACCGGCGGTGAGGTGCGGCGCGGTGCCGTCCAGCGCGGTGACGTGGGACGCGGTCATGTGCGGCCTCTCAGAAGCAGGACGAGCAGGGCGGGCGCGCCGACCAGCGCGGTGACCGCGCCCGCCGGCAGTTCGTGGCCGGGCAGGGCGTGCCGGGCCAGCAGGTCGGCGGCCAGCAGCAGCACGGCGCCGGTCAGCGCAGCCGGCAGCAGCGGGGCGGAGCGGCGGGTCAGCCGGCGGGCCACGGCCGGCGCGAGCAGCGCGACGAAGCTGATCGCCCCGGCGGCGGCGACGGCCGTCCCGGCGAGGGCGAAGGCCAGCACGAAAAGGACCAGCCGCAGGCGGCGGACCGGGATGCCGAGCGCCGCCGCGACGTCCTCCCCCAGCACGACGGCCTCGAGCGGCCGGCGCAGCAGCAGGGCCAGTGGCAGCAGCACCGCCAGCGTGACGCCGAGGGCGGTCACGTGCTCCCACCCCCGGCCGTGCAGGCTGCCGGTCAACCAGACGGCGGCCTTGGTGGCCTGGTCGACGTCGCCGACCGTCAGGGACCACTGCACCAGGCCGAGGAAGACGCCGTTGAGCAGGATCCCCACGAGCACGACACGCTGCGTCGCGGGCAGCGCACCGATCCGCCGGGAGGCGATGCCCAGCACGAGGGCGGCGGACAGCAGGGCGCCCGCGACCGCTCCGAGCGGCACCCCCACCTTCGACAGCCCGGCGGCGGCGCCGCCGTAGCCGGCGGTCGCGCCCCCCGCCGTGATCAGCACGGCGACCGCCCCGGCACTGGCCCCGTTGACCACGCCGAGCACGTCCGGCGAGGCGAGCGGGTTGCGGGTCAGGGCCTGGGTCAGTGCCCCCGCGATGCCGAGTGCCGACCCGACCAGCACCGCGACCACGGTGCGCGGGAGGCGGAACTCCCGGACCGTCAGCGTCACCGCACGATCCGCGGTACCGGCCAGCCCGGCCAGCACGTCCGACACCGGCAGCAGTCGGGTGCCCAGGGCCGTGGACAGGACGGCCAGGACGACGACGGCGGCCAGCAGTCCGCCGGTGACGGCCGCACTGCGCCGGTGGACGAGGACCGACACGCGGCCGTGGCCGGCGGTCAGCAGCACCTCCCCAGCCGGGGTGCGGACACTCATGCCTGGCCGCCGGCGCGTGCACGGTGCAGCAGCACCAGGGCCAGCGGCACGCCGACAAGGGCGGTGACGACACCGGCCGGCAGCTCGTTGGGGCGGATGACCAGCCGGCCGATGACATCGGCGAGCACGAGCAGCGCGCCGCCGAGGCCGGCCGACAGGCCCAGCAGCCAGGCCGTCCGCGGCCCGGACAGCGCACGGGCGGCGTGCGGGACGGCGAGGCCGAGAAAGGCGAGCGGCCCGGCAGCGGCGACGGCCGCGCCGGTGAGCACGACCACGGCCGCACCTGCCGTCAAGCGGGCCCGGCGCAGTCGCACCCCCAGCGCCTGCGCGGCCTCGTCGCCGAGCGCCAGCGCATCCAGGCTGCGGGAGGACAGGTAGGCCAGAGCGGCGCCGGCCGCCAGCGGCCAGGCCACCGTGGTGAGCGTGGAGGACCCGCGTCCCGCGAGCGAGCCGACCAGCCAGAAGCGGTACTCGTCCAGCGTCTGCGCGTCCAGCAGGACCACGGTCGAGGCGATCGAGCCCAGCATCGCCGACAGGGCCACCCCCACCAGCGCGAGTCCCTGCGGCGTACGCGCCACCGCGGCGCTGGTCCCGAGCAGCAGCACCAGGCAGCCGGCGACGGTGGCGCCGGCGATGGCCAGCAGCAGCTGCGGCGCCAGCGTCGTGATCCCGAAGACGAACGCGCCGCAGACGATGGCGAGAGCCGCTCCGGCGGACACGCCGAGCAGTCCTGGGTCGGCGAGCGGGTTGCGCGTCAGCGACTGCGCCACCGCCCCGCCCATCCCGAGCGCCGCGCCCACGACCAGCCCCAGCAGCGTTCGGGGGAGGCGCTGCTGCAGAACGATGATCGAGGCATCACCGGTGTCCCGCCCGCGCAGGGCGTCCAGCACCTCGCCCAGGCCGAGCGCGCGGCTGCCGAGCGCGAGCCCGAGGACGGCAGCGGCGAGAACGGCCAGGACGACCAGCAGCGCGCTCAGTCCCAGCCGCAGCCGCACGGCCGCCGGCGCAGCCGGTTCCGCCCTGGCACCAGGACGATCGGTGAGCAGCGTCATGCCAGCTGCCACAGGGCGACGAGGTCGTACGCGTTGGGTGTGGCGACAGTGCCGTCCCCGGCGCAGGACGTCAGCCGCTCACGGGCTGCCGCCCGGACGGTGACGTGCACGCACCACCGCGTTGCGCCGACGAGGAGCTCGACGCACGTCTCCCCGGACCGGACCGGACTGCACGTGACCGGACGTACGGCATCGACCGCGGCTGCACCGGTCCGCATCCGGACGAAGTGGTCGGCGGCCTGCGCGGCGGGGGGCAGGCCCGCTCGTCCCCGCAGCCGCGGCAGCAGGACCTGGCCCGAGGCGAGGGCGGCGACCAGTGCCGGCACGTCGGCCGACGCGACCCCGCCGTGGTAGCTGCCGTCCGGGAGCGAGACGACGTTCGGCGCGAAGCGGTCGCCGCCGACGTGGCTGGTCTCCCACACCTGACCGGGCAGCTGCGCGTCCAGCAGCGCCGCGACCGGCCGGCCGAGTCGGGCGCAGCAGACGTCCCGCCGGCCGTGCGTGCACACCAGCACCACCGGTCCGGCATCGGGCGCGCCGAAACCGGGCAGCTGTCCGGCCGCGAGCCGGGCCACGTCGAGCTCGGCCAGTGCACGCAGGTCCGGCAGGTCCCGGCGCTCGACCCAGGCGGCGCCGGGGCGGCAGGAGGCGAGGAACACGGTAGCCACGTCCCGGCGGCGGTCCGCGACGCGCCGGATCAGCTGCGGGCGCACCCCCGCCTCCGTCGCCCGCTCGAGCACCGCCACGACGCCGGCCGGCAGATCGGCGGGCAGCCCGTCCGACGGCCAGGGCCCGGGGTGCTCCACGAGCAGCCAGGACGCCGCCCGCTCGGGTGCGGTCGCGTGCATCGGCTCGGCGAGTGCAGCGCGCACGGCGGCGCACCCAGCTGGTCGAGCCGTCGTTCTCCGGGACATGCCGCTGGAGGTTAGGGCAAGATGCCCTAAGTGCCAACCCCTGGGGCCTTGACAGGAGAGGCACGACGAAGGTTAGGCTGCCCTTACGGCTCGTCGCCCCGGCGACCACCCCCGTACCGCACCGTCCGCTCGCTCGGAAAGGGTCTGACTCCCGTGCTGGTGTGCCACTGCTACCGCGTCAACGACGCCCGCGTCGACCAGCTCCTGGACGCCGGAGCCGACGGTATGCGCGGCGTGGTGCGGGCCACCAGGGCCGGCACCGGCTGCGGCGGCTGCATCCCGATGCTGCGCGAGCTGTGCGGTCGGACCGCTCCCGCCTGCGAGATGCACCGGGACGAGGCGCTCGCGGGCTAGTAGCGTCGCTGTTCCGGTCCAGACTCGAGGAGACGCATGCAGGGCGATGAGCGGGTCATCGAGGTCCTCAACGAGGTCCTCACCAACGAGCTGAGCGCGACGAACCAGTATTACCTGCACTACGCGATGCAGAAGAACTGGGGCTTCAGCCGGCTGGCGCAGCACAGCTACGACGAGTCGATCGACGAGATGAAGCACGCCGACCTGCTGATCCACCGGATCCTGTTCCTCGAAGGGCATCCGAACCTGCAGCGGCTCGGCTCGATCCGGATCGGTGAGCGCGTCCGCGAGCAGTTCGAGGCCGACATGGCGGTCGAGGTGCAGGCCATCGCGACGCTGCGCCGCGGGCTCGACGTCTGCCGGCAGGCCGACGACACCGTCAGCCGGCTCCTGCTCGAGGACATCCTGAGCAGCGAGGAGGAGCACATCGACTACCTCGAGACGCAGCTGTCGCTGATGAAGGGCCTCGGCGAGCAGGAGTACCTCGCCCTGCAGGTCGGCGGAGCCGGGGAGTAGGTCGGCCAACTCCTGCCCGTTCACCCCAGGCGCCGGTCTGGCCTGGGCTGAACGGCAATCGCGCGTCCGGAGCGTGAAGTTCACCCGGATGCGTGGGTTGGTGAGCGTTGGGTGGCGGGAAGGCAACGAGATCGGCCTTGCCGTGCGGGCGTCGGCGACTCGGCCGTACGGCGCCAACCCGATCCTGCCGTGTGAGCGAGGCACTGACACCGATGTCACCCCAACACCAGGACGTCCCCTACCGGGACGTCTTCGCCGCAGCGCCTACACCACTGCTCGTCCTGAGCCCCGATCTGATCATTCTCGAGGCGAACGACACCTACTTGAGGGCGCTACCCGGCTACTCACGGGAGCAGCTGCTCGGCCGGTACCTGTTCGACGTGTTCCCGGAGCCTGCCCACACGCAGCACGACGGGGTGGCCAACCTGCGGGCCTCGCTGGAGCGTGCCCGGGACACCGGCCGCCCGGACACGATGGCCGTCCAGCGGTACGACATCGCCGGCACCGGCGGCATCTTCGAGGAGCGGTACTGGAGTCCGATCCAGGTTCCCGTCCTGGACGAGGACGGCCACACCATGCTGCTGCTGCACCGGGCGGAAGACGTCACAGACTTCGTCCGCGCGCGGCAACAGGGTCACGGGGAGCCGGCCGAGGACCAGGCCTGGGAGCGGCGGATGCAGGAGGTCGAAGCCGACCTGTTCGCGCGTGCCCGAGAGCTGCAGGCGCTGAACACCGAGCTGCGTGACACCCGCGACCAGCTGGCCGTGCGCGTCCTGCACGACCCGCTGACCGGGCTGCTGATCCGTCCGGTGATCCTCGAGCAGATTTCCCGCGCGCTGGCCCGGACGGCGCGCCACCCACAGCGGGTGGGCGTGCTGTTCATCGACCTCGACCGACTCAAGCAGGTCAACGACGCGTACGGCCATGCCACGGGCGACCAGCTCATCCGCTGCTTCGCCGAGGAGCTGCAACGCAGCGTCCGGCCCTGCGACGCCGTGGCCCGCTTCGGCGGAGACGAGTTCGTCGTCCTGCTTGAGGACCTGCACCAGTCGGCTGAGGCCGAGGCCGTGGCCGGGCGAGTGCTCGACGGCGTGCGGACGTGCGAGGTGCCGGCAGAGGTGGCGGAACGTCCGAGCGCGAGTGTCGGCATCGCGGTCACGCAGGACGAGGGACTGTCCGCCGAGAGCCTGATCGCCCGGGCCGACCAGGCGATGTACCGGGCCAAGCGATCGGGCGGGAACCGCTACCAGCTGTCCGACGACTGACAGTGCTCGCGGACCAGTGCGCGCCGGCGGGGCGCGTGCGGGAGCCACTCCGCGGACCCGGTAATCCCGCGGACCGTACCGCCCCATGATCAACGCCGGCCTTCCGCACATTCTCGTCCGCCGAAAACCGCGGAAGTCCGGCGTTGATCATGAGAGTTGATCATGAGAGGGCTTGCGTGCACAGGCTGGAGCCGGATGTCGGGGTTGAACCGACGACCTACCGCTTACAAGGCGGTTGCTCTACCACTGAGCTAATCCGGCGCAGGTGAGCAACCCTAGTCGGACGTTCCCGCCCCCGGCACCGGCCAGCGACCCGGGCGGTGCCGGTGGTGGTGGAACGCCGAACGACGGGCCCCCGGCGTCCCAGCCGGCCGGCATCCCAGCCGGTCGGCATCCCAGCCGGCCGGCATCCCCTCCGGTCGGCGTCGCCGTGACTCGGAAGGTGGGCTGGTGTGGATCTCCGTGTCGGCCAGCGGCGGAGAGGGCGGTACCGCGCCCGGAGCCATCGCGGCCGGTCGTCCCGGAAATATTGGTGGGTGAGTTTGCCTACAGAACTTGCGACGCCCAGACGAAGCAGCAGATTGTCAAGCGAAACGGCAAACCCGGTGCGAGTCGGGGACGCAAAGCCACGGGGCCCCAACAGGGGGTCAGCCGGGTTACCGAAGAGACAGGGAAACCCCTTATGCGCACGAACTTCAAGCTCCTGGGCGCCGTCGCCGTCGCCGGCGTCGTCGCCGCCTCCGGCTCCGCCTTCACCGCCGGCAACACCGTCGCAGCGAGCGACGCCGGCTTCGGCACCACGGTCATCAGCCCGTACGCGACGAGCGACATCCAGTACAACGCCAACAGCACCGACCCAGAGAACCTGGACAGCGTCGAGTTCACTCTCGACAAGACGGCTCGCTACGTCGCGATGCGCACGAAGGACGCCGGCAGCTGGGTCCGCTCCGACGACCTGCGCCTGGAGACGGGAACGGTCAACTCCTGCACCAGCGCTGGTGGGCTCGGCATCACCTGGACCTGTGACGTCACCGGCAACGGCGAGACCGTTCTCGCCGCCGACAACCTGACTGTCGTCGCCACCAGCTAGTCCCCTACCGGGGGCGGTCCGCGCTGACGCGGGCCGCCCCCGGCCTCAAGGCCAGTACGTCGAGGAGGCCGCGATGAGCAAGCTCGCCCTGGCGGGTGGCCTCATCGCGGCCTTCGTGATGAGCGCCGTCGCCCTCGTGCTGACCGGCACGCTCTCCGTCGTCACCACCAACGGCATCTCCATGCAGCCGCGGATCGCTGCCGGCGACCTCGTCCTCGTCGGCCCCGCCTCCTCGTACGGCGTCGGCGACTCCGCCGCCTACTACAGCCCGATGCTCGAGACCGTCGTCCTGCACCGCATCGTCGCCGTCGAAGGCGACCGCTTCGTCTTCCAGGGCGACAACAACTCCTGGCTCGACCCAGAGAAGCCCACGCTCGACGATCTGGTCGGCAAGGAGCTGCTGCACATCCCGCAGGGCGGGATCTGGCTGAAGCGGCTGACCAGTCCGCCGGCCCTCGCCGCGTACACGTTCCTCCTGCTCGCCGGTGGCGCCGCCGCCGCCACGACCAAGCGCCAACGCCGCAAGGAGCGCCGTACCGTGTCTCGCCACCGCAGCACGTCCTCCGCCTCCCTCAGCACGCTGCCGCCGGCACTGCGTCCGGTTGCCGCAACCGCGGCCGCCGTGGGCCTGCTCGGCGTCGCCCTCGGCGGGCTCAGCTGGACCCGTCCCACCACGACGACGGCGGCAGCCCCGGCCAGCGTCGACTCCAGCATCGACTTCTCCTACACCGCAACGGTTCCTGAGTCCGCCGCCTATGACGGCACGACCGTCACTGCGCCGCAGCCGGTCTTCCGCGCACTGACCGACTCGGTCGATGTCACCTACTCCTACGACGGCCGCCCCGGCAGGATCGCCGTCGATGCCGAGTTGTCCACCGCCAGCGGGTGGCGCTCCACGCTCCACCTCGCCCCGGCGCGGCCGCTGCCCGCGCAACACGACGGCAGCGTCACCCTCGACCTTTCCGCCTTCGAGGACCGGGCCGAGGCGGCCGCGGCCGTCATCGGCATCCCGGCCGGCAGCCTGACCGTCACCGTGATCCCCAGGATCTGGATGGACGGCGGCGGCCAGTTCGCCCCCCGGCTGCCCCTCACACTCGACGGCCTCACCCTCAAGCCGGCCAGCGAGGAGGCGCTGACCGCCTCCACCAGCAGCACCGAGCCGGAGGCCGGCACCGCCCCCGCCCAGCTGTCCGCCCTCGCCCGGAGCGTCGACGTCTCCACCGCCCGTACGGTCTCGGTTGCCGCCCTGCTGCTGGCCGCGTTCCTCGGCCTGGTCCTGCTGGTCCTGGGCCGCATCCTCAGCCCGGCCAGCGAGGCCGACCGGATCCGGCAGCGACACAAGGACCTGCTGCTGCCGGTGCTGCCCATCGCCCTCACCCTTGGACGACCGGTCGTGGACGTGGACAGCGTCGATCACCTCGTCCGGCTCGCCGAGCGCTACGGGCTGCTGGTCCTGCACTGGGAGCGCGGCGGCGTCACGACTTACGTCGTCCAGGACGAGGGAACCACCTACCGCTTCCGCAGCTGGGCGCCGCACGAGGTGCCCCAGCCGGAGCCACTCGCGGTCGAGGTCCCGGACGAGGTCGTCAGCAGGCACTGAGCGATCAGCCGGCTCTGAACAATCAGCCGCCCCTGAGCGATCAGCCGGATTCGGCGACCGAGCGGGCCTGCAGGTGGCCCTCGAGCTTGCGCTTGATGCGCTGCAGCGCGTTGTCGATCGACTTGACGTGCCGCTGGAGCCGCTCGGCGATCTCCTGGTAGCTCTTGCCCTCGACGTACAGGCGCAGCACCTCGGTCTCGAGGTCGGACAGCACCTCGTCGAAGTGCGCCTGCAGAGCCCGGATCCGCTCGGCGGAGATGACGAGATCGGCCGGGTCGCTGATCGCCACCGTCGGCAGGACGTCGGACAGCACCCGCTCGCCGTCGTTCTCGCCGAGGGCCGGTCGCGAGAAGGACACGTAGTTGTTCAGCGGGCCGTGCTTCTGCCGCGTCGCCGCCTTGATCGCCGTGATGATCTGCCGGGTGACGCAGAGCTCGGCAAAGGCCCGGAACGACGTCTGCAGCTCGGGGTTGAAGTCGCGGATCGCCTTGTAGAGGCCGATCATCCCCTCCTGGACGATGTCCTCGCGGTCGGCACCGACCAGGAAGTACGAACGGGCCTTCACCCGGGCGAACGCGCGGTACTTGGCGAGCAGCTCGGATTGGGCGGCTTCGCTGCCGCCGCGGACCTCCAGCACGAGGTCCTCGTCGGTCTTGCCGTCGGGATTGCGCCAGCGCTCACGCACCGGCCTGCCGCCGTGGACCTCGGCATCGAGCTCGAGAACCAGCGCCTCGGCTCGGGCGATCTCGTCGACCAGCGACACGTCGCCGTCGCCCACCAACACCTCGGCCTGGACCGTCACCGCGAGTTCCTCGACCAGGACGGCACCCTCGACCAGCTCGGGGACCACCGTCAGCAGCGTCGGCTCCGACTCGTCACCGGCGGCGTCGGACCGCGCGCAGGGCAGCCGCACGTCGTGGAACCCCCTCGCCGTCATGGGTGACGAACTGACGCCGGACGACCCGGTGAGGGACCGTCCTGCCGTCGGACCTGCAGGCTCCGGCATCCTTGCGGCCACCGTCCCGAACTCTTCCGCGAGTGGTACCGGCGAGCGTGACACGCCGCCCCACCTGCAGAAAGGCTGTGAGTCGCCCCACATCCGGATCGCAGCGTACCTCTCGGCGCAGCGGTGTCACCCGGTCGCGGCTCGGCAATCGGGTGACAGCGGGCGCAGGGCCCACTCAGCCGGCCCGACGCCGGCGCGCGACCTCGGCCAGGGTGACGGCCGCAGCGATGCCGGCGTTGAGCGACTCGTTGCCGTCGGCCATGGGGATCGAGACGGTCACGTCGCAGCTCTGCGCGACGAGGCGGCCCAGCCCCTCGCCCTCCGAGCCGACGACGAGCACCAGCGGCTCGGTCGCCAGCTCCAGGTCGTCCAGCGACACCGAGCCGTCCATCGCCAGGCCGGCCACGAACAGGCCGGCGTCGCGGTACTCCTTCAGCGTGCGCGCCAGGTTGGTGCAGCGGGCCACCGGCAGCCGGGCGGCGGCACCGGCGGAGGTGCGCCAGGCCGCGGCAGTCATCCCGGCCGAGCGGCGCTCCGGCACCAGCACACCCTGCGCCCCGAAGGCCGCCGCCGAGCGCACGACGGCCCCCAGGTTGCGCGGGTCGGTGACACCGTCCAGCGCGACGAGCAGCGGCGCAGGCGCAGCAAGGGCCTTCGCCAGCAGGTCGTCCGGGTGCAGATAGGTGTACGGGGGGACCTGCAGCGCCAGTCCCTGGTGCAGCGCACGTCCGGTCATCCGGTCCAGTTCGGCCCGGCTGACCTCCATCAGGGACAGCCGCGCCTTGCCGGCCATCGCCACCGCCTCCGTGACCCGCTCGTCCGCGTCGACGCCGATCACGACGTAGAGCGCGGTGGCCGGCACCTTGGCGCGCAGCGCCTCGACGACGGGGTTGCGGCCCACCACGGTCTCCGGCGCCTCGCCGGCGCCCCTGCGGACGCCGCGCGGGCCGGCGGCGCGATCGACCGGACGGGTGGCGCTGGCCGGATTTGCTCCGCCGCGCGCAGCCCGCTTGGCGGCCGCCGCCGCCTTGCGCGCCGCCGGGTGCTTGGTGCGCTGCTCGGCCGGTGGTGTCGGGCCACGGCCCTCGAGCTTCCTGCGGCCCTGGCCGCCGGAGCCGACGGCCGCGCCCTTGCGGTGGGTGCCGGGTTTGGCGCCGCGACCGCCCTGGCCGCCCTTGGCCACGCCCCTGCCGCCACTGCCCCCACTGCCGCCCCCACTGCCCCCACTGCTGCTGCGCTGCTTGCCGGTCATGCCGCGTCCCTGCTCAAGACAGCCTCCACCGGACGCCGGGGACCCCGTCGACCATCGTGTCCTCGAGCACGATGCCCGAGGCGTTCAGCCGGTCGCGGACCGCGTCGGCCTGCGCCCAGTCCTTGCGGGCGCGGGCACCGGCCCGCGCCTCCACCGCGATCTGGACCAGCGCGTCGACCACTCCCGACAGCTGCGAACCGCCGGTGTCGGGCCACTGCTCCACCGGGTCGAGGGCGAGCACGGTGAGCATCCGGCGGACGACCGCCAGCGTCCCGGCCAAGGCCGGCAGCTCGCGCGCGGCCAGCAGCGCGTTGCCTGCGCGTACGCCGGAGTGGATCGTGGCGAGCGCCTGCGGGACGCCGAGGTCGTCGTCGAGCGCCGCGACGAACTCCTCCCACGACGCCTTGCTCTCCCCCGGCTCGACACCCGTGGTCGCCTCGGTGGCGTTGCGGACGAAGGTCTCGATCCGGCCGTACGCCGAGTCGGCGTCGGCGAGCGTGGTGGGCGACCACTCCAGCGAGGAGCGGTAGTGCCCGGCGCCCAGGGCGTAGCGCAGCACCTGCGGTCGGACGGTCTGCAGCACGTCCTCGACGGTGGTCGAGTTGCCCAGGCTCTTGCTCATCTTCTCGCCGCCGCCGCCCGCGACGGTGACCAGGCCGTGGTGCAGCCAGTGCCGGGCGAACGGGTGACCGGCGCAGCGGGACTGCGCCACCTCGTTCTCGTGGTGCGGGAAGACCAGGTCCAGCCCCCCGGCGTGCAGGTCGAACTCCTCGCCCAGGTGGTCCACCGCCATCGCCGAGCACTCGATGTGCCAACCCGGCCGGCCCGGCCCCCATGGCGACGGCCAGGACGGCTCGCCGGGCTTGGCCGCCTTCCACAACGCGAAGTCCAGCGCATCGTGCTTGCCCGCCGTCTGCTCCGACGCGCGCAGGGCGTCGGGGTCCTGGCCGGACAGCGCGCCGTACCCCTGCACCGTGCGGACGGAGAGGTAGACGTCACCGCCGGAGGCGTAGGCGTGCCCGCGGGCGACGATGCGCTCGATCAGCGCGAGGATCGACAGCAGGCTGCCGGTGACCCGCGGCTCGGCGGCCGGCGGGAGGACCTGCACCGCGTCGTAGGCCTGCGTGAAGGCGCGGGTCATCCGGGTCGCCAGCGCCCACCACGGCTGGCCCGCATGGCCGGCATCGTGGATGATCTTGTCGTCGACGTCGGTGACGTTGCGGACGAAGGTGACGTCGTAGCCGCTGGCCAGCAGCCACCGGTGCAGCACGTCCAGGGCGATGGCGCTGCGCAGGTGACCGACGTGCGGGCGGGCCTGCACGGTCGGCCCGCAGGTGTAGACACCGGCGTGCCCGGGGCGCAGCGGCTCGAACGGCCGCACCGCACGGGTCGCGGTGTCGTACAGGCGCAGGGTCACGAGGTCCGAGGCTACCGGCGCGGCCCTTGCGTCCTGCTCCCCCAGCGCCAGGGTGCTCCTCTCAGCATGACGTCACGATCAGGGCGGTGGCGACGGCGGCGAGCCCCTCGCCGCGGCCGGTCAGGCCGAGGCCGTCGGTGGTCGTAGCGCTGACGCTGACCGGTGCGCCGAGCACCGCCGACAGCGCGGCCTCGGCCTCGGCCCGGCGCGGGCCCAGCCGGGGTGCGTTGCCCACCACCTGCACGGCGACGTTCCCGACGGCGAAGCCCGCCGTTTCCACTCGCCGGCGGGTCTCCGCGAGCAGGTCGGCGCCGGACGCGCCCTTCCAGCGCGGCTCGCCGGTCCCGTAGTTGCTGCCGAGATCGCCCAGCCCCGCGGCGGACAGCAGCGCGTCGCAGGCGGCGTGCGCGGCGACGTCGCCGTCGGAGTGCCCGGCCAGCCCGTCGACGCCCTCCCACAGCAGCCCGGCCACCCAGCAGGGCCGGCCGGGCTCGAAGGGATGCACGTCGGTGCCGACGCCGACGCGGGGCAGCAGCGCCGTTCCCGACCGGTCAGCCGGCATGGCGACCCTGGGCCGGCGCACGCAGCGCCAGTACCGCCTCGGCGAGCAGCAGGTCCAGCGGACGGGTCACCTTGAAGGCCTCCTCGTGGCCGGCGACGGTGCACACCGAGACCCCGAGCGCCTCCACCAGCCCCGCATCATCGGTCGCGACAGGTGGAGCGGCGTCCGGACGTCCCGGCGAATGCTGCACCGACGCCGCATGCGCCCGCTCCAACACGTCACGCCGAAAGCCCTGCGGCGTCTGAACCGCCCGGAGCGATGAGCGGTCCAACGTCGCCAGCACCCGGGCACCGTCCACCGACTTGACCGTGTCAGCGACCGGCAGCACCGGCACCACCGCCTCCGCCCCGCCACGCAGGCAGGCGACCACCGTCTCCACGAGCTCGGCGGGCGCCAGGCAGCGCGCCGCGTCGTGCACCAGGACGAGGTCGACGGCAGGATCCAGCGCCGCGAGCGCCGCCCGCACCGAGTGCTGTCGCTCGGCTCCGCCCGCGACCACGGCGACGTCGTACGGCGCCAGCAGCGCCTGCACCGCGGTCACCTCGGCGGCCGGCGCCGCGACCACCACCGGACCCACCGACGGCGTGGCGCGCAGGCCGCGGACGGCGTGCACGAGCAGCGGCTCACCGGCCAGCGTCCGCAGCGCCTTGGGAGCGCCGGCGCCGAGGCGGACGCCGAGACCGGCGGCCGGGACCAGCACCCCGACCACAGGGCTCACGAGCTGCGGCGCGGGGCCGCCGGGGGACCGGGCCGGGCCGAGGCCGGCCGCGGGGGGACGGCCGACGGCGTCGGGCGGCCCGGGGCCGCGCGGGGGGTACGGGTGCCTCGTGGGGGCGCCGTCGTGTCGTCGTCGGTCGGCCGACCGAAGACCAGCCGGCCGTTGGCGGTGGTGAGCACGCTGGTCACCCGCACGCCGACCTCCTGGCCGAGCCGGCCACGACCGCCCTCCACGACCACCATCGAGCCGTCGTCGAGGTATCCGACCGCCTGCCCGGCCTCCTTGCCGGCCTTGAGCAGCAGCACCGGTACGTCATCGCCGGCGGCCACCGGCGGGCGCAGCGCCAGCGCGAGGGCGTGCAGGTTCAGCACCCGCACCCCGGCCAGCGCTGCGGCCTTGGCCAGGTTGGTGTCCAGCGTGAGCAGCGCGGCGTCGCGGTCCAGGCAGATGCGCACCAGTTTGGCGTCGACCTCGTGCACCCCCGGGACGTCGAGGTCGAGCACCTCGACCTGCACGCCGTCCTCACGCTGGAGGGCCTCCAGGACCTCGAGGCCGCGGCGGCCGCGGGAGCGGCGCAGGTCATCGCCGGCGTCGGCCAGCCCCTGCAGCTCGGCCAGCACCGGGCCCGCGACGAGCATCGTGCCGTGCAGGAAGCCGGCCCGCACGACGTCGAGGACCCGGCCGTCGATGGCGACGGAGCTGTCGATGACGCGGGGCAGCGCCGCGGGCGGGGCTGCGCGCGGCGCGAGGCCGGCCCGCTCGCCGAACATCGCCAGCACGCCCTCGCGCTTGCTCATCGCGACCTGCGAGCCGAAGTAGCCGAGCACCACGACCACGAAGGCGAACAGTGGGAAGGCCAGATAGGCCTGTGGCAGGAAGAAGACCGGCCAGGCCACGCCCGCGCCGACCAGCACGCCGCCGACCAGACCCAGGCCGCCGGCGACCAGCTGCTCGGCCGACACGTCCCGCAACCGCGAGCGGGCCACCTCGGCGGTGGCGGCAGTCTTGCGGCCGAGGACCCCGCCCAGCACGTAGCCCAGGCCGGAGCCGAGCACCAGCCCCAGGGCAGTGCCGTTGAGCGCGCCGAGGACCGGGCGGTCGGGCTCGACCGAGGAACCCACCTGGTAGCCCGCCCCGGCGAAGAACACCACGACGAGCAGCCGCAGCGCCTCGAGCACGGCGTACGGCGTACGGGGTGTGCGGGTGGGCCGGGAGAGGGGAAGACGCCGCGGGCCCGGGTCGCCGCCCCCCTCTGAGGGGTGGACAACCGGGCCCGAACGCTTGTCCATGGAGGTCCCGCCGCCGGCTAGGAGGCGAGGACCTCGTCGAGGATGGTCTCGGCCTTGTCCTCGTTGGTGCCCTCAGCGAGGGCCAGCTCGCTGACGAGGATCTGCCGGGCCTTGGAGAGCATCCGCTTCTCGCCTGCGGACAGGCCCCGCTCCTTGTCGCGGCGCCACAGGTCGCGGACGACCTCGCCGACCTTGTTGATGTCGCCGGAGGCGAGCTTTTCGAGGTTGGCCTTGTAGCGACGCGACCAGTTGGTCGGCTCCTCGACCGCAGGGGCGCGGAGCACCTCGAAGACCTTGTCGAGGCCTGCCTGTCCCACGACGTCGCGAACCCCGACGATCTCGGCATTGTCCGCGGGGACCCGAACGGTCAGGTCACCCTGGGCGACCTTGAGGACCAGGTAGATCTTGTCTTCGCCCTTGATGGTGCGGGTCTCGATGGCCTCGATGAGCGCGGCCCCGTGATGCGGGTAGACGACGGTCTCGCCGACTGCGAACGTCATGTGTGTGTAGCCCCTCTCGCCGAGCCAAGGGTAACACCCGGCGGCACCGGCCGGAGGCGCGTCGTCGCAGGTCAGAGGGCCTCTCAGCTCTTGACATAGTGGCTCCGGGGTGCTCCGGCCGGGTCAGCGGCGACGGCGGAGCAGCGCGGTGTACAGCGTGAGGCCGGGACCGAAGGCCATCGCGACCACCGTCCCGCCGGGTGGGACGTCGACCGTGCCGGCGAGCCGCTCGAGCACCAGCAGCACCGTCGCACTGGAGCAGTTGCCGACGTCGCGGAGCACGTCATAGGACGGGACGAGCTGCTCCTCGGCCAACCCGAGGACCTCGCCCACGACCTCGACGATCCGGCGTCCGCCGGGGTGGATCGCCCAGCCGTCCACGTCGCCGACGGCCAGTCCGTGCCGGCCGAGCAGCTCCTCGACGACCGACCGGGCGTGCCGGGCGAGCACGTCCGGCACGGCCGGCGACAGGCCCAGCTTGAAGCCCAGGTCGGTGACGTCCCAGGTCATCAGGTCGGCGGTGCCGACGTCGGTGCGGGCCACCAGGTCCACCACCTCGAGCCCCGGCGCCGCATCTCCACCCATCCCGGCCACCCCGACCGGCTCGAGCACCACCGCGGCCGCGGCGTCGCCGAACAGCGCGTGCGCGACCATCTGCTGCAGGTCCTCCGGCGTCGGCGAGCCGGTGCGGGCGGTGTCGCCGGCCGGCTGCACGTGCAGGCTGGTCAGCTCGAGGCAGAGCAGCAGGGCAGGCTTCGACCGCGCCGTCACGAAGTCGGCGGCCGCGCCGAGACCGGGCAGCGCCGCGTAGCAACCCATGTGGCCGATGTGCAGGCGCTGCACGCTGTCGGTCATCCCGAGGTCGCGGGCCAGCAGGACGTCCAGGCCGGGGGTGGCGTAGCCGGTGCAGGAGACCACCGTGAACAGACCGACGTCGGCGGCGTCCAGCCCGGCGGCGTCCAGCGCGGAGGCGACGGCCTGCTTGCCCAGCGGCATCGCCTCGGCCAGGAAGCGTCGCATCCGGGCACCGGTCGTCCAGCCCGAGACGTCCTCGACGGTGGGGTCGACCACGCCGCACCGCGAGCTGATGCCGGAGTGCTCCCATACCTTACGGGCCAGCGGCGCGTCGGCGTAGTGCTCGCGGAAGAAGCCGTCCCACAACCGCTGCTGGTCCATCGGGGCGGGCAGGGCGTGGGCTCCGCCGGTGAGGGCTGCGGCCATGAGGGGGTCCTTCCTCAGCCGGGGTCAGGGGCCTTTGCGGCCGGACGCCTGGAACAGGCCGGCCGTGGAGCGGGTCGGGAGCATGCGAACCGACCTCCTCCTGCCCAGCAGCCAGCCGAGGTACTCCGTCGCGCTCGGCCGCAGGCCGCTCAGCTGCAGGCGCACCCCGCCCCGCTCCGCGGCCGCGACCAGGTCCGCGCGGTCGACGAACAGCGCCGGGTCGTGCAGCCCCCGGGGCGGCCCCGCGGGGATCCGCTCCCCCACGGTGACGGACGAGAAGCGGCCCCACCAGGTGGCAGCGATCGTGTCGACCACCAGAGTTCCGCCCGGCCGCAACACCCGGCAGGCCTCGGCGACCAGCACCGGCGGGTCGGCGACGTGCTCGAGCACCTCACCGGCCACCACCACGTCGGCCACCTCGTCGGCGAAGGGCAGCTCCAGCACGTCGCCGCGTACCGGCACCACCCCGTGCTCGCGGGCCAGCGGGAGCGCGGTCGGCGACAGGTCGAGGCCGACGTGCCGGTGGCCCTTGCCCCTCAGGTGCGGGGCGAGCACCCCCCCGCCGCAGGCCAGGTCCAGCAGCAGGCTGCCCTCCCGTACCGCGACCGGGACGAGCCGGGCCCGGGCGTGGGCGATCCAGTGCAGCATCGCGAAGTCACCACGGGGCTCCCACCACTGATCGACCAGCTCGTCGTACTGGCGGGGGTCGTTCCTCCTGCTCGGCTTCGCTGGACGCATGGGCCACTGTCCCAACAGCTCCGCGACACTGGCCTGGTGACCTCCGCCGGGGCCCTCGTGCGCGCCAGCCACCCCGAGCCGACGGTCGCCGTGACGGCGATCGCGACGGCTCTGGCGCTGTCCAGCGGCCTCGGTGCCCGCAGCGCGCTGCTGAGCGCGGCCTTCCTGAGCGGGCAGCTGTCGGTGGGCTGGAGCAACGACTGGATCGACGCGGCACGCGACCGGCGCACCGGACGGGCCGACAAACCGGTGGTCCGCGGGAGCCTGCGGGTCGGTGTCCTCCGGACGGCGGCGCTGGCCGCCGCCGCGCTGTGCGTGCCGCTCTCCCTGGCCCTCGGCCTGCGCGCCGGCCTGCTGCACCTCTCGGCCGTCGCGGCGGCCTGGGCGTACAACGCCCGGCTCAAGAGCACCCTGCTGTCCTGGGCGCCGTACGCCCTGGCCTTCGGCGCTGTGCCGTCGGTCGTGACGCTGGCGCTGCCCGAGCGGGCCCTGGCGCCGTGGTGGGCGACCGCGGCCGGTGCCCTGCTCGGCGTCGGGGCGCACCTGTGCAACGCGCTGCCGGACCTCGAGCAGGATCTCGCCACAGGCGTCCGCGGCCTGCCGCAGGTCCTCGGCTCCCGCCGGTCCGGCGCGCTGGCCGCGCTGCTGCTGCTGACCGCCACCGGGCTGCTGGCCGCGGGCCCCGGCCAGCCGGGACCGGGGGCGCTGCTGGCCGTGCTCGCGGCGGCGGGCGTGACCGGTTGGGGGCTGGTGCGCGCCCGCCGGCCGGGCTCGCGGGAACCGTTCCGCGCGGCGATCCTGGTCGCGGCCGTCTCGGTCATCCTGCTGGTCGCCCGCGGTGCCGTCCTGGTCCCGGGCTGAGACAATGGTTGGCCCCTCACCAGCACTCCGGACCGCTTGGATACGGTGTGGAGCACGCCCATCGTGATCTTTGCCCTCGACAGCAACGACCGCATGCCGGTCCGTGACCCGGGAGATGTGCGGCCCGCCGACCTGGCGGCCGACCTCCCCCTTCTCGCCCAGGGAGACGCACCGTGAGCATCGTGTCCGACCGGCCGGCCCCGCGCCGCCTCGCTGCCGGTCTGCTGGCCGCGGCCACCGCCGTCGCCGTCAGCGGCTGCGGCGCCAGTCTGGACGCACAGACCTACCAGCAGCGGAGCAACGCCGAGTCCAGCGGCGCGGCGGTGGGGGCGCTGGCGCTGCGCAACGTCGGTGTCCTGGCGCCCTCCTCAGGGGAGCGCTACGAGATCGGCGACGACGCGCGCGCGACCGTCACCGTGGCCAACGCGGGGCCGGACGAGGACCGCCTCATCGAGGTGACCTCCTCGGCGGCGCGGGAGGTGGCGGTCGTGACCGACGGCGCCGGCGACGAGCTCGTGGTGCCGGGTCAGGGCTCGACCGGCAGCTCGGTGCACCTGCAACTGCGCGGGCTGACCCGCCCGCTGCGCCCCGGGGAGTACGTCGACCTGGTCTTCCGCTTCGCGCGCAACGGCACGACCGAGGTGCTCGTGCCGGTGGCGACGACCGGCAGGACGGACCGGCCGGTCTACACCGGGGAGCGGTTCGAGGGCGGCGAGGAACCTGCCCTGCAGGCACCGGCCGGTGGCGACCACGGGGCTGGGCACGGCGGCGAGGACGAGGAGAAGACCCGCAAGGCCTCCTCGACCGTCGGCGAGACACCGGCGCCGCACTAGCCCGAGCGCCCGGCGGGGCAGCGGGGCGATGTCGGACGGCGCCGCTAGCGTCCGCGCCATGGCCACGACCGCCCGCAGGGAACGCCCCGCCCACCGCTGCACGGAGTGCGGCGGCACCGTCGGCAAGTGGGTCGGCCGCTGTCCGCAGTGCCAGGCCTGGGGATCGATCGCCGAAGCGGCTGCGGTGCGCGCGCTGCCCGGGCTCAAGACCGCCCGCACCGGGTCGACGCCCGAGCACCCGGCCCGGCCGCTGGTCGAGGTGGCCGCCGAGCGGACGCCCCGCGAGCTGACCGGGCTGGCCGAGTTCGACCGGGTGCTGGGCGGCGGCCTGGTCGCCGGGCAGGTCGTCCTGCTGGCCGGCGAGCCCGGCGCCGGCAAGTCGACCCTGCTCAACCACGTCGCCCACACGATGGCGCTGCGCAACAAGACGACGAACGTCCTCTACGTCTCCGGCGAGGAGAGCGTCGAGCAGATCAGCCTCAGGGCCCGGCGGATCGGCGCGACCGCGCCCGGGGTGCTGCTGGCCGAGGAGAGCGACCTGGGTTGCCTGCTCGGGCACGTCGAGGCACACGACCCGGTGCTGCTCATCGTCGACAGCGTGCAGGCCGTGGCATCCACCGCCGTCGACGGCAGGGCCGGCGGCATGGCGCAGGTGCAGGAGGTCACGCAGGTGCTGGTGCGGGTCGCCAAGGCCCGCCGGATGCCGGTCCTGATGATCGGGCAGTCCACCCGCGAGAACGCCGTGGCGGGGCCGCGCGCGATGGAGCACATGGTCGACACCGTGCTGACCTTCGAGGGCGACAAGCACACCTCGCTGCGGCTGCTGCGGGCGGTGAAGAACCGCTACGGCCCGGCCGACGAGGTGGTCTGCTTCGAGCAGTGCGACGACGGGCTGCGCGAGGTCCCCGACCCCTCCGAGCTGTTTCGCAGCCACCGCGAGGTGCCGGTCCCGGGGACGGCGGTCGCCCTCGCGGTGGACGGTCGGCGGGCGGTGCCGGCCGAGGTGCAGGCACTCGTGGCGACGACGCAGTCCGGCAATCCTCGCCGCGGCGTCACCGGCCTGGACACCTCCCGGGTGGCGATGCTGCTGGCCGTCACCGAGCGGGCCGCCGGGATCGTCCTGGACCGTGACGTGTTCGTCGCGACGGTCGGCGGCGCGAAGCTGTCCGATCCGGCCACCGACCTCGCGGTGTGTCTGGCCGTCGCCTCGGCCGGTCTGCAGGTGGCGATGCCGGCGGACGTCGCCGTGATCGGCGAGGTCGCGCTGTCCGGTGACATCCGCCCGGTCGGACACCTGAGCCAGCGGCTCGCCGAGGCAGCCCGGCTCGGCTATCGCCGGATCCTGGTGCCGCCGGGCTCGTCGAAGCGCCGGACGGCGGTGCCCGAGGGGGTCCACATGGTCGAGCTCGAGCACCTCGGCCGGGCCCTGGAGGCGCTGGCCGGATACGCCGGCCGGCGGCGGTGACATCGGCTCCTAGACTCCGCCCGTAGACCCAGCGACAGGAAGGACGCCGGTGACGAGCGCCGATGACCTGCTGCGCTCGACGCTGGCTGCCGTCGCCCCCGGCACCGCCTTGCGTGACGGCCTCGAGCGGATCCTGCGCGGCAGCACCGGTGCGTTGATCGTCATCGGCTACGACAAGACGGTCGAGGCGCTGGCCACCGGCGGCTTCGAGCTCGACGTCGACTTCTCCGCGCAGCGGCTGCGCGAGCTGGCGAAGATGGACGGCGCCGTCGTCGTCACCGGCGACCTCACCAAGATCGTGCGGGCCAGCGTCCAGCTGGTGCCCGACCCCGACATCCCGACCGAGGAGACCGGCACCCGGCACCGCACCGCGGAGCGGGTCGCGAAACAGACCGGGCACCCGGTCATCTCGGTCAGCCAGTCGATGCGGATCATCGCGCTCTACGTCCACGGGCTGCGCTACGTGCTCGACGACAGCGCGTCCATTTTGTCCCGTGCCAACCAGGCCCTGGCGACCCTCGAGCGCTACAAGCTGCGGCTGGACGAGGTCGCCGGGACGCTGTCGGCGCTCGAGATCGAGGATCTGGTCACCGTTCGCGACGCGATGGCGGTCAGCCAACGGCTGGAGATGGTGCGGCGCATCGCCACCGAGATCGAGGGCTACGTCGTCGAGCTCGGCACCGACGGACGGCTGTTGTCCCTGCAGCTGGACGAGCTGATGGCCGGCGTCGAGGGCGAACGCGAGCTGGTGGTCCGCGACTACCTGGTCACCGGCAGCGGCCGCAGGACACGCCGGCTGGAGGACGCGCTGGCCGCACTCGACAGCCTGTCCGCCGCCGAGCTGCTCGACCTGTCGGCGGTGGCCAAGGCGGTCGGCTTCCCGGCCGGGGCCGACCCGCTGGAGACGGCCGTCAGTCCGCGCGGCTACCGACTGCTCGCGAAGGTCCCCCGCCTGCCCGGCCTGGTGGTCGACCGGCTGGTCGAGCACTTCGGCGGGCTGCAGAAGCTGCTGGCGGCCGGCATCGACGACCTGCAGGTCGTGGAGGGCGTGGGCGAGACCCGCGCCCGCAGCGTCCGTGAGGGGCTGTCCCGGCTGGCCGAGAGCTCGATCCTCGAGCGCTACGTCTGACGGACGCTGTCGACCATCCGCGCGAGGTCGACGAGGAAGACGATGCCGTCGGCGCCCCGCAGGACCTCCACGACGTACGCCGGGAGCACCCCCGCCTCCGGCGCGGCGCCGGCCGGCGTCAGGCCCTCGCGGGGCACGACGGCCCGCACCTGGTCGACGGCGACGCCGACGGTGCTGCCGTCGACCAGTCCCTCACGACCGTCGGAGCGGCCGCGTTCGAGCACCAGCACGTCGCCGCGCCGGCCGGACGTCGCGCCTCGGCGCAGGTCCAGCACCGGCAGCGCCGTCCCCCGCAGGTCGAGCACTCCGGCGAGCGGCGGCGTCATCCCGGGCAGGTCGGCCAGCCCCTCCAGCCGGACCACCTCCCGCACGTCGGACAGCGGCGTCGCGTACTCGCGGGCACCGAGCCGGAAGGTCACCAGGCCGGTCATCGCCGGCTCCCGTGGGACAGCTGTCCCTCGAGTTGGGCGCACAGCTCGGCCAGCTCCCGTGCGCTGCGGCCACCCAGCTCGGGGGCGGTGGCGTCGCCGTCGAGGGTGAGCGTCGCCGCGGCGGCGCGGTACTCCCGGGCTGCGGCCGCCGGGTCGCCGCAGCGGGCCAGCGCGCCGGCCAGCAGGAAGTGCGCGAGGCCGGCGTCGGGGTCGAGGTAGACCGCGCGGCGCAGCGCGGGCAGCGCCTCCCCGTCCAGCCCCTGGTCGACCAGGGCCAGGCCCAGCAGGTAGTGCACCTCGGCGCGCAGCGGGTCCGCCTCCGCGGACAGCCGCGCCAGTCGGGCGGCATCGGCGTACCGGCCACCGGCCAGCGCCTCGCGGACGGCGGGCAGGTCGCCGACGGGGGCCGTGCCTGCGGCAGGGTCCGGGCACGCCGGCTCGGTACAACGGCTCTGCGGCAGCACGGCCCGGCGTTGCGGCGCCGGCTCGTCCAGCCGGCGGTAGACGTAGGCCGCGGTGTCCGCGCTCCCGAGGGCGACCAGGCGGAAGCTCTCGCTGACCTGCCAGAGGGTCTCGGAGTGGCCGAGCAGCAGATAGCCGCCGTTGCGCAGCGCGGTGTGCAGCCGGGTCATGAGCGCCCGGGTGGTCTCCCGGTCGAAGTAGATCGTCACGTTGCGGCAGAGCACGAGGTCCAGGCCTGCGTCGGGTGGCGCGTCCAGGACCAGGTTCGAAGCGCTCAGCTGGACCAGCTCGCGGACCTCCGGGCCGACCGTGAAGCGGCCGTCCCCGGCCGGGACGAAGAAGCGGGCCAGCTGCTCCGGTGTGGCCAGCCGTACGGCGCGGGCGCCGTACGTCGCGCGGCGGGCGGCGGCGACGGCGGCCTGCGAGAGGTCGGTGCCGAGGATCGAGATGTCCCAGCCGGCCGTGCTCGACAGCAGCTCCCGGACCATCATCGCGATCGTGTACGGCTCCTCCCCGGTCGAGCAGCCGGCGCTCCAGATCCGCAGCCGCCGGCCACGCGCGTCCGCCTCGCGGAGCAGCTCGGGCAGGACGTGGGTGCGCAGCGCCTGCATCTGCGGCGGATTGCGGAAGAAGTGCGTCTCCTGGATCGTCACCTCGTCGAGCAGCCGCTGGCGTTCCGGCGCGCCCGGTGCGGTGACGAGGTCGAGGTAGTCCCCGACGCGGAGGATCCCGGTGGCGCGCAGCCGCTCACGGATCGAGTAGCCGAGCGAGGAGCGCCGGCCCTCGTCGAAGACCAGGCCGGCGCAGCGGGACAGCAGCAGCCGAAGCCGAGTGAACTCCTCGTCGCTCAGCACCACGGCCGCCGTGCTCATACCGACGTCCGGCCGAGCGAGGCGAGCAGCGCCGGCGCGATCCGCTCGAGCGGCAGCTGGCGCTCCACGGCGCCCTGGGCCACCGCCGCCGCCGGCATGCCGTAGACCGCGCAGGTGGCCTCGTCCTGAGCAAGAGTGAAGGCGCCCCGCCGGCGCATGGCGAGCAGCCCCGCCGCGCCGTCCCGGCCCATGCCGGTGAGCAGCACGCCGACCGCCTCCGGACCGAGCGACCGGGCCACACTCTCGAAGGTCACATCGATGCCCGGGACGTGGAACTGCCCGGGCGCGGGCGGGGTGCACAGGACCCGCAGCCGGTCGTCCTGCACGAGCAGGTTCCCGCCGCTCGGTGCGAGGGTGACGGTGCCGGGGACCAGCCTCCGGCCGCTCTCGCCCACGACGACCGGCATCGGCACCAGCCCGTCCAGCCAGGCGGCCAGGCCCGGGATGAACCCCTCGGCCATGTGCTGCACGACGAGCACCGCCTGCCCGAGGTCGCCCGGAAGCCGGCCCAGCAGTGCGAGCAGCGCCTGCGGTCCACCGGTGGAGGCACCGACGGCGACCAGGCGGACCTGGCCACCGGGCGGACCCGGCCGGACCTGCGAGAGCCCAGAGACGGCCAGCGGGCGGCGGCTGCCGCCGCCGAGGGCCGGGACGGAACCGGTCATGCCCTGCGTCCGGAGCCGGCCGCGGGGATGGGTGATGACCCGGATACGGGCCGCTACGCGCAGGGTGCGCCGCAGCACCTCGGCGTAGTCCTCGAGGCTGCCGTCGTCGTCCGGCCCGGGCTTGGCGAGGACGTCGACCGCTCCCGCTGCCAGCGCCTCGAGCGCGTTCTCGCTGTTGGTGCCGCCGACGAAGGCGCTGTAGACCACGATCGGCGTCGGGCTGGCGCTCATGATCGCCTCGATCGCCTCGATCCCGCTCATGACCGGCAGGTCCAGGTCCATCAGCACCACCGCCGGGCGCAGCCGCCCGACCAGCGCCACCGCCTCCTTGCCGTTGCGGGCCTCGCCCAGCACGGTGAGGCCCTGCCCGGCCTCGAGCGCGGCCCGCAGGAAGCGCCGCTGGACCGGCGAGTCGTCGACGAGGACCACCGTGATCGGCGCACTCGGCTCCGGGACACTCACCTGCCGACCCAGCCCTCGAGGCGGCCGGCGAGCTCACGGACCAACTCGGTCGTACGAGCAGGGTCGGGCGCGTCGCGGGCCAGCTCGGCCTCCAGGGCGCGGGCGCACCGGGAGACCGCGATCTCGCCGACGACGACCGAGCTGCTGCCGAGGGCGTGCGCGTCCCGCAGCGCGTGCGGGCCGGGTGGGACGTGCAGCAGCCGCAGCAGGCGCGGCAGGCGTTCGCCGACCTCACCGGCGAAGGCGGACCGTAGCCCGGCGAGTGACTCGGGCGGCAGGGGACGACGACGCTGCCCCCGGTCGTCCTGCACTGACGCACTCCTCACCTGGCGGCGGGGGTCCCCGCTCCGGAGGTCTCGACGCGCCGACGAAGCGGCTTGAGGAGCGACCGGCTCAGCGGGTGAATCGGAAGGCGTCGCCTTCGACCCGCAGCTGACCCACCCGGCCGGTGACCCGGTAGGTGCCCGGCTCGGCACGCTCCTTGCCACCGGTGCAGCCCGGGCGGGACCGGCGGGCATCCCAGGTCACCCGCTGCACCACCGGCTTGCGCGGCTGCAGCGTCGTGACGCGCTCCGCGCCGCCCGGCGCGCAGTCGTCACTGGACCAGATCCGGTCCTCGCCCGAGGTCACCAGCAGCTCGACCGCCGCCTGGCCCAGATCGCGGGTGCACGGCCCGCCGCCGGTGTTCTCCACGCTCAGGGACAGCCGCGGGCTGCTGCCCACGCGGTAGCTGGAGCGATCGGCGGAGGCTTGGATCTTCAGCGCCTCGGGCTGACAGATCGGCGGACCGGGCGGGCTCGGACCGGCAGTGGGCACCGCGGGCTGCGCCGTCGGAACGGCCGTCGGGGCGGCTGGCGGGGAGGCTGGCTGCGGGGCGGGGCTCGGCGCGGCGACCGAGTCCGGCCCGTCGTCGCCGGAGAGCAGCCGGGTCAGGAGCACCAGCAGCAGGAGCAGGACCGCCGCCAGGGCGGCACGACGTCGCCAGTACGTGGACGAGGGCTCCGGTCCGACCGGCCGCCAGTGCAGGGCCATCGCCTCGGGAGACTAGCCGCCTACGCTCGCCCCGTGGTCGACCTCGCCGACGCCGTCACCGGCTGGTACGCGCACGCGGCGCGCGACCTGCCCTGGCGTCGACCCGGCGTGGACGCCTGGGCGGTGCTGGTCAGCGAGGTGATGCTCCAGCAGACCCCGGTCGCCCGCGTGGTCGGGCCGTACACCGCCTGGCTCCAGCGGTGGCCGAGCCCGGCCGCGCTGGCCGCCGACCCACCGGGCGAGGCGGTGCGGATGTGGGGGCGGCTGGGCTACCCGCGGCGGGCGCTGCGGCTGCACGCGGCGGCCGTCGTGGTCGTGGAGCGGCACGGGGGATCGCTCCCGGTCTCCGTCGCCGACCTGCTGGAGCTGCCGGGGGTCGGCGACTACACGGCCCGCGCAGTCTCGGCGTTCGCCTACGGCCAGCGGGTGCCGGTGGTGGACACCAACGTCCGGCGGGTCGTGGCCCGGGTGGTGCAGGGGCGGGCGGATGCACCCGTCACCCGGCGCGACCTGGCGCTGGTCGAGTCGCTGCTGCCGGAGGATCCCGGGGCGGCGGTCACCGCCTCGGCCGCCTTCATGGAGCTGGGCGCGCTGGTGTGCACCGCCCGCGCACCCCGCTGCCCGTCCTGCCCCGTGCAACCGGCGTGCGCCTGGTCGACGGCGGGCCGGCCGGAGCTGGACGCCCCCCTACGCCGGCCGCAGCCCTATGCCGGAACCGACCGGCAGGTGCGCGGCCGGCTGCTGGCGGTCCTGCGCGACGCTCCCGGCCCGGTACGGGCGGACCGGCTGGCGGCGGCCTGGGACGAGCCGGTGCAGCGGGCGCGGGCCCTGGACGGGCTGGTCACCGACGGGCTGATCGAGCCGCTCCCGGACGGGTGGTACGCCCTGCCGGCCTGAGGTGCACTGGCAGACCCCGTGCACTGGCAGACCCCGTGCACTGGCAGACCCTTGCGTCCTGCAGCCTGCGCCGCGGATCGGCCCTGGCTGCAGGACGCAAGGGGAGAGCAGGTGCTACTGCTGCTCGGCGGCGGGACCACCCGCGAGGTCGACCGGCAGCGCGTCCGGCACCGCGGTCGGCTTCGCCTCGCCGCGGAAGCTGAACTTCTGCTCCGCGCCCTCGGCGGCCTCGACGTCGACCACGACGATCTGCCCGGCCGACAGCGTGCCGTAGAGGATCTGCTCGGACAGCTGGTCCTCCAGCTCCCGCTGGATGGTGCGGCGCAGCGGCCGGGCACCGAGCACCGGGTCATACCCCTTCTTGGCCAGCAGCTGCTTGGCCGCCGTAGTGACCTCCAGGCCCATGTCCTTGTTGCGCAGCTGGGTGTCGAGCCGGGCCAGCATCAGGTCCACGATCTGCAGGATCTCGGGCTCGGACAGCTGGTGGAACACCACGATGTCGTCGATGCGGTTGAGGAACTCGGGCCGGAAGTGCTGCTTGAGCTCGTCCTGGACCTTGGTCTTCATCCGCTCGTAGGCACCGCTGGTGTCGTTGTCCTTCTGGAAGCCGAGGTTGAAGCCCTTGGAGATGTCCCGGGTGCCCAGGTTGCTCGTCATGATCAGCACGGTGTTCTTGAAGTCGACGACCCGGCCCTGGGAATCGGTCAGCCGACCGTCCTCCAGGATCTGCAGAAGCGTGTTGAACACGTCCGGGTGCGCCTTCTCGACCTCGTCGAAGAGCACCACCGAGAACGGCTTGCGGCGCACCTTCTCGGTCAGCTGGCCGCCCTCTTCATAACCGACATAACCAGGAGGCGAGCCGACCAGACGAGAGACCGTGTGCTTTTCCATGTACTCGCTCATGTCGAGCAGGATCAGGCTGTCCTCGTCGCCGAACAGGAACTCCGCCAACGTCTTGGACAGCTCGGTCTTCCCGACGCCGGACGGGCCGGCGAAGATGAACGAGCCGCCGGGACGCTTGGGGTCCTTCAGACCGGCGCGGGTGCGGCGGATCGCCTGGGAGACCGCCTTGATGGCCTGCTCCTGGCCGATGACCCGCTTGTGGAGCTCGTCCTCCATACGCAGCAGGCGGGCAGTCTCCTCCTCGGTCAGCTTGAAGACCGGGATGCCGGTCCAGATCGCGAGGACCTCGGCGATCTGCTCGTCGTCGACCTCGGCGACGACGTCCATGTCCCCGGCCTTCCACTCCTTCTCGCGCTGGGCCTTCTCGCCCAGCAGCGTCTTCTCCTTGTCACGCAGCGACGCAGCCTTCTCGAAGTCCTGCGCGTCGATCGCGGACTCCTTGTCGCGCCGCACGTTGGCGATCCGCTCGTCGAACTCGCGCAGGTCCGGCGGCGCGGTCATCCGGCGGATGCGCATGCGGGAACCGGCCTCGTCGATGAGGTCGATCGCCTTGTCCGGCAGGAAGCGGTCGGAGATGTAGCGGTCCGCCAGGGTGGCGGCGGCGACCAGCGCGCCGTCGGTGATGGAGACCCGGTGGTGCGCCTCGTAGCGGTCCCGCAGGCCCTTGAGGATCTCGATGGTGTGGGCCAGCGAGGGCTCGCCGACCTGGATCGGCTGGAAGCGGCGCTCGAGCGCGGCGTCCTTCTCCAGGTGCTTGCGGTACTCGTCGAGGGTGGTGGCACCGATCGTCTGCAGCTCACCGCGGGCCAGCATCGGCTTGAGGATGCTGGCGGCGTCGATCGCGCCCTCGGCGGCGCCCGCGCCGACCAGGGTGTGCAGCTCGTCGATGAACAGGATGATGTCGCCGCGGGTACGGATCTCCTTGAGGACCTTCTTCAGCCGCTCCTCGAAGTCACCGCGGTAGCGGGAGCCGGCGACCAGCGCGCCGAGGTCGAGGGTGTAGAGCTGCTTGTCCTTGAGCGTCTCCGGGACCTCGCCCTTGACGATGGCCTGGGCCAGCCCCTCGACGACGGCGGTCTTGCCGACGCCGGGCTCGCCGATCAGGACCGGGTTGTTCTTCGTACGGCGCGACAGCACCTGCATGACGCGCTCGATCTCCTTCTCGCGCCCGATGACCGGGTCGAGCTTGGACTCGCGCGCCGCCTGGGTGAGGTTGCGGCCGAACTGGTCGAGCACCAGCGACGTCGACGGAGCGCCCTCGGCGGGACCGCCGGCGGTGGCGGACTCCTTGCCCTGGTAGCCGCTCAGCAGCTGGATGACCTGCTGGCGGACCCGGTTGAGGTCGGCACCGAGCTTGACCAGCACCTGCGCGGCGACGCCCTCGCCCTCGCGGATCAGGCCGAGCAGGATGTGCTCGG
>JBBDWV010000060.1 GCA_040902655.1 Mycobacteriales bacterium | reverse complement strand
CCTGCCGCGATCACCCAGGGCTACCAAGGCGACGTGCCGTACGAGACCCATTAGCGGTGCTCGACCCGCCCGGGCAGGTTGCGGTGTGGCAGCGGCTGCAGCAGCGGCTGCTGGCCGCCGCCGACGGGACGGTCCTGCCGCCGCCGCGGCTGAGCGAGCTGCTGCGCGGTTGGGTGATCGCGCATGACCGGGAGGCCGCCGAGTGCCGCCGGCGGGAGGCTGAGCAGTCCCGCTGTGTCGGGTACCGCAGGCAGGCCGACGGGCTGTACGACCTGTTCGCCTGCGGGCTGACCGGCCCGGATACGCACGCGATCCTGTCCCGCATCGCGGCCCGCGCCCGGGCCTGGGCGGCCGATGACGACCGCACGGCCGACCAGCGCCGGCTGGATGCGTTCCGGGACCTGCTGCTCGGCCGGGACCAGATGCCGCTGTCACCGGACGACGCGCCGCTGCCGCCGGAGAGCCACGACTGCGGCACCAGTGGGTCGTGTGCCCGGTGCGCCGCCCGTTCGACGGGCGCGGCTCCGTGCGGCTGCCTCCCAGGCCAGCCGGTGCCGTGCGGGGCCGGGACAGCGGTCCTGCTGCCGATCGGGGCGGGGCTCGGCACCACAGATGAGCTCGCCGAGTTGAGCGGTCACGGACCGCTGGAGCCGGACCTGACGACCGAGCTGCTGCTCGCTTCTCCCGAGCTGCGACCGGTGTGGGTCGACGAGGACGGCGTGCCCGTCGCTGTCGGCGACAGGACCGTCCGGCCCGAGCGCGGCGACCCGGCCTCTGTCCGGGCCGCGCTGCTCGCGCTACAGGCCCAACCGCCGCCGCCTCTCCAGCCGCGACATCCCCGAGACCATCGACCGCAGGGCCCGCCGCCTGCGCCCGCTCCAGACGGTGCGCCCGCTCCAGACCCTGCGCCCGCTCCAGACCCTGCGCCCGCTCCAGACGCTGCGCCAGGCGCCCACCCGCCGGGCACTCCCGGCGGCTACCGCGTGCCGCGGTGGCTGCGCCGACTCCTCGACGTGCGCGCCCCCCGCTGTGAGTGGCCCGGCTGCGGCGCCCGCGCAGTCGGCTGCGACGCCGAGCACGACCTGGCCTGGCCGGACGGGCCGACCTGCGCCTGCAACCTCGGCCCGTGCTGCCGCCGGCACCACCGCGTCAAGCAGCTCGGCTTCACCAAGACGCGCGGCGAGCAGTCCGCCGTCACGTGGACCGCTCCGGCCGGCCGCTCGTGGATCAGCCCGAGCCAGCACCAGCCACCGGCAGAACCGGCTCGGCCACCGTCGCCGCTGACCACGCCGAACCCGTTCGACGAGCTCAGCCCGAGCGAGCTGGAGGAGGAGCTGTGGCAGCTCGACCTGCTCCCCGAGGATCCCGGCCCGTGGCGACACGAGGTCGACGCCGACGCCGCCGAACCCGACGACACCGACCGCGTGGGCGATCGGCTGCTGCACGACGACACCCGCTGGACGCTCGACCTCGCCGACCCCTACCGGTGGGACCCGGTCACCGCCTGACGGCGATCACTACGCCCGTCCACCTCCAGCCGATGTCCGGCAGGAACGGCCGAGCCGGCTTCCGATCAGTTCCACGGGGGCACCGGCGTCAGGTCACGGACAGGCCGGCCAGGCCGGCGACCAATCCCAGGACCGCGCAGACACCGAGCGTACGCAGCACTGACCACTTGACGGGGAACAGCAGGACGGCGGCCACCACACCGATCGCCAGCGGCACCACCCGCAGCGTGGACAGGTCGGGCAGCTCCAGCGAAAGGGGGCCGTTCTGGATGTCCACGGTGTCAAAGAACAGCGTGTGGACGGCGAAGTAGACGCCGAGGTTGGCGATGACCCCGACGACTGCGGCGGTGATCCCGGTCAGCGCCGACGACAGCGACCGGTTGCCGCGCAGCCTCTCCATGTAGGGCGCGCCGAGCAGGACGAACAGGAAGCTCGGGACGAAGGTCACCCAGGTGACGAGCAGTGAGGCGAGCACGGCGGCCACCCAGGGGTCGAGGACACCGGGGTTGCGGTAGGCGCCGAGGAAGGCGACGAACTGCACCACCATGATCAGCGGCCCAGGAGTCGTTTCGGCCAGAGCCAAGCCGCGGACCATCTCCCGCGGGGCCAGCCAGCCGTAGACCTCGACGGCCTGCTGGGCGACGTAGGCCAGCACCGCGTACGCGCCGCCGAAGGTGACCACCGCGGCGCCGGAGAAGAACAGGCCCTGCCGGGTGAAGACGCTGTTCGCGCCGGTGAGCAGGGCGACCGCTGCGATCGGCACTCCCCACACCAGCAGCCCGACGAGCAGCACCTTCACGGTGCGGCGGGTGGTGGGGGCTTCGTGATGCAGGACGTCGTCGGAGATGACCGGTGGCGGACCGGCCTCGGCGGTCTCGGCGTTTTCCTCTTGCGGCAGGGCGGAGGGGCGCCAGCGGCCGAGAGCCCAGCCGGTGATCCCGGCGAGGGCCACGACGGCGGGGAACGGCACGCTGAACACGGCCAGCGCAAGGAAGGAGGCCACCGCGAGCAGGACCAGGGCGCGGCTGTTCAGCGCCTTCTTGCCGACGCGAATGACGGCCTGCACGACGATGGCGAGGACGGCGGCGGCCAGGCCGGTGAACACAGCGGCGATCACGGTCGTGGTGCCGAAGGCAACGTAGATCGCGGACAGTGCCAGCAGGGCGATGACGCCGGGAAGGACGAACAGGCCGCCGGCGACCAGGCCGCCACGGGTGCCGTGGAGCAGCCAACCGACGTAGGTCGCCAGCTGCTGGGCCTCCGGGCCGGGCAGCAGCGTGCAGTAGTTGAGCGCGTGCAGGAACCGCCGCTGGCCGATCCAGCGCCTCTCGTCGACCAGCGTCCGCTGCATGACCGCGATCTGCCCGGCCGGGCCGCCGAACGTCTGCAGACTGATGCCGAACCAGGCCCGTGCCGCCGTGCCGAACGGCACCGCGGTCTGCTCCGGCGGGGCGACCACCGCAGGCCTGCTCGTGGGCAGCTGTGGCCCGGCAGCCGGCTCCGGCGCCGTGGTCGGCGGTGCGGTGTCCTGCGGGTCGGAGGCCTCGCGGGTCATGGACGTCCTGGTCGATCGGAGCGGGTGGAGGGGTCAGCAACGGCGAAACCTGAGCCTGTGCTGCCGTTCCTGCTTCTGCTGCTTCCGCTCGTCACATGGGAAGCATGCCTCGGCCGCTCATCGCCCAACCCGCGGTCACTTCGCGGGGGGTCGCGGACCGCCGATCTTCTGCTTGCTGGATCCGCATCCGACTCGGATGGCGTGTCTGCTGCCGATTCAGCACCTGGAGGATCGCCAGTCTGTCGTAGCCGCTCGTGCGGCGAGGGGCACCTATGAGGTCCGGCCACGGCCGACTCGAGACCAAGGTCTTCGGAACATCCACAGGGCCAGGGTCCTGTGGATGTTCCGAGAATCTTGATCAGGTTCGGCGGCACCGTCGCCGCTGACCTCAGCAACCGCACGGTACTGGCGGTTCTGCGATGTTGTGCCACATCCGAGGCGGCTATGCGTCCGAGGCCTCCGGGCTGACGTAGACCCACAGGTCAATAACGGCTTTGTCAGCGACGCGGAGCGCGAGGGTGTTGACCCGCTTCCAACCTTCGGACTCGTAGAGCGCCACTGGCGCCATCAGCGTCTTGCCAACGTCGAGTACAGCGCGTTGGCCCCGTGACGCCGCCTGCCCGCTCGCGTAGCGCAGGAGCGCTCGTCCGATACCGGCGCGGCGCAGGGCGGGATCGGTGAACAGCCGAGAGACGACTGCGAGCCGGTCGGCCGGTAGTCCGGTGGCCTGCTGAGCAGCGGCGAGTGTCGGGTTCACGGAGACGTGATGGAGAGCGACGTGGCCGACGACGCGGCCGTCGCGCTCAGCTACCCAGGCCTCCATCTCGTACTCAGGCGTGATGAACGCCGGGACGCCTTCGGGGAGGTACAGCGGGTAGCCGTCGGACTCATGCACCTGCATCAACAGGTCAAGGCACTGCGCCTGGTCCTCCTTGGCCTTCCTGCGAATCAGCACGCCCCGGACGCTAGTGCGGCTCTGCGGCGTCGGAGGCAGGGCTTCACAAGCCGAACCTCGATCGGGACGTCGCAGAATCGCACCTCTCGTGCGGCGGCTCGTCGGCAGTTGATCTTCTGGATGCTGGATTCGCAGCAGACGCGCCGGCGTGTCCGCTGCCGATCCAGCAACCAATAGATCACCAGGCGTGAAGATCTTGGCGGGGCGCACGGTAGTCGCGGTTCTGTGACGGGTACGGCGCATGCGCCGGACCGCGTTGAAGGGGCCTGGCTGGCGGCCGTGACGCAGGACGCGCAGCGCGACGCTGGCAGCCGCGTGCTCCTGCATGGTGCTGCGCATCGAGGCGGTTGCAGCAGCCGGGAGAGAGCACGAGCAGCCGGGAGCAGTGCCACGCGTGGGTCCCGCCAGGGCCAGGCGCACCTACCCGACGGGCCGCTCGAAGGTCGCGAGCAGACCCTCGGTGGCCCCTGGTCCGAGGCGCCCCTTCACGTCCGCAGCGGTCAGCATCTTGAGCTGCCACCCCTCCCGCGCCCGCTCGTTGAGGGCGTCCTGCACCTTGCCCGGCTTCACGCTTCCGCCGATGAGGCCTTCGCGGATGCTGATGACGAGGTACTCGTAGCGCTGTGTCATGCGCGCACCCTGGCACGATGGCGCCGTGGCCGTCGACCCGCTCCGCTGCGTCGTCGCCACGCGGTACGTCACGCCGCTGCGCGAGGGCGGCTCGCTGCCGGGCGTGATGGAGGCCGACGACCTGGGGACGTACGTCGTGAAGTTCCACGGCGCCGGCCAGGGCCGCAAGGTGCTCGTCGCCGAGATCGTCGTCGGCACGCTCGGCCGGGCTCTCGGCCTGCCGGTGCCGGAGCTGGTGCTGGTGGAGGTCGACCCGGTCCTGGGCCGAGCCGAGCCGGACGAGGAGGTCCAGGACCTGTTGCGCGCCTCCGGCGGCCTGAACCTCGGGATGGACTTCCTGCCAGGTGCTCTCGGCTTCGACCCGGTGGCGCACACGGTCGCTCCGGAGCTCGCGTCGCAGGTGCTGTGGCTGGACGCGCTGGTCGGCAACGTCGACCGCAGCTGGCGCAACCCGAACCTGCTGCTCTGGCACCGCCGGCTGCAGCTCATCGACCACGGCGCGACGCTCGTCTTCCACCACGACTGGGCTCGGTCTGCCGCTGCTGCCCAGAAGCCGTACGACGTCTCGGATCACGTGCTGGCCTCCTTCGCCACGGCGCGGGCAGCGGCGGGGGAGTCGCTCGCGCCGCTGGTCGACCGCGCGCTGCTGCAGGACATCGTGGCTCTCGTGCCGGACGAGTGGCTCGAGGACGAGCCGGGCTTCGACTCGGCGACCGCCGTGCGCGAGGCGTACGTCGAGCACTTCCTGCGGCGGGTCGCCGCACGGGAGGTGTGGCAGCCGTGAAGGTCTTCGAGTACGCCCTGCTGCGCGCGGCGCCGCGGGTCGAGCGCGGCGAGGTCGTCAACATCGGCATCGTCTTCTACTGCCAGGCAGCGGAGTTCCTGACCGTACGGGTGGCGGCGGATCCCGATCGGCTGCGTGCGCTCGACGGTGCGGCGGACGTCGAGGGGATCCTCGAGGCGGCCGAGGCGCTGGAGCGGACGTGCGGAGGTGAGGGACCAGCGGGCTCGACCTCGCTGGGGCAGCGCTTCCGCTGGCTGACCGCGCCGCGCAGCACCGTCGTCCATGCGGGCCCCGTGCACAGTGGGCTGACGGCCGATCCGGAGGCCGAGGTGGAACGGTTGCTTCACGCGCTGGTGCGGTAGGCGCCTGCCCCGGCATCAGCTCCTGCGGCGCAGCCGCATCGCCAGCAGGCCGTCACACACCCCCACCTACGGCAGGTGGCGCAGCGGCGGGCCGCTGTAGACCTGGCGCGGGCGGCCGATCTTGGTTGCCGGGTCGCTGATCATCTCGCGCCACTGGGCGATCCAGCCGGGGAGCCGGCCCAGGGCGAACAGCACCGTGAACATCGGCGTGGGGAAGCCCAGCGCCTTGTAGATCACGCCGGTGTAGAAGTCGACGTTCGGGTAGAGCTTGCGCGACACGAAGTAGTCGTCGGCCAGCGCCACCTCCTCGAGCTGCATCGCGAGGTCGAGCATCGGGTCCGGCTTGTCGAGGGACTCCAGGACCTCGCGGGCGATCTTCTTGACGATCGCCGCGCGCGGGTCGTAGTTCTTGTAGACCCGGTGGCCGAAGCCCATCAGCTTGACGCCGGGCTCCTTGTCCTTGACCCGCTGCACGAAGCGGCCGACGTCGCCGCCGTCCGCGGCGATGCCTTCGAGCATCTCGAGCACCGCCTGGTTCGCACCGCCGTGCAGCGGGCCGAACAACGCAGCGACACCGGCGGAGACCGAGACGAACAAGTTCGCCTCCGAGGAACCGACCAGGCGCACGGTGGAGGTGGAGCAGTTCTGTTCGTGGTCGGCGTGCAGCAGGAACAGCAGGTTGAGCGCCTTGGAGGCGACCGGGTCGACGACGTACTCCTCGGCGGGCACGCCGAACGTCATCCGCAGGAAGTTGTCGATGTAGCCCAGGCTGTTGTTCGGGTAGAGGAACGGCTGCCCGATCGACTTCTTGTGGGCATAGGCCGCGATCGTCGGCATCTTGGCCATCAGCCGGATGGTGGACATCTCGACGTGCTCGGGGTCGAACGGGTCCAGGCTGTCCTGGTAGAACGTCGACAGCGCCGACACGGCCGAGGACAGGACCGCCATCGGGTGCGCGTCGGTCGGGAAGCCGCCGAAGAACTCGCGGAAGTCCTCGTGCAGCATCGTGTGCTTGCGGATCTTGAGCTTGAACGATGCCAGCTCGTCCTCGGTCGGCAGCTCGCCGTAGATGAGCAGCCAGGAGACCTCGAGGAAGCTGGCCTTCTCGGCCAGCTCCTCGATCGGGTAGCCGCGGTAGCGCAGGACGCCCTCGTCACCGTCGATGTAGGTGATCGCGGACGAGCACGCGGCGGTGTTCACGAAGCCGGGATCGAGCGTGACCATCCCGGTGCTGGCGAGCAGCTTGGGCACCTCGATGCCGGCTGGTCCCACGGTGCCTGGCTTGACCGTGAGGGGGAGCGAGCCGCCAGGGTGCTCGAGCGTGACGTCGGACATGGGTGGTCCTCCAGGAGCAGGTACGGGTGCGTACGCCCCCCATCCTTGCCGGTCCGGCGCGGGGCGCAGCGCGGGGGGCCGCCCAGACGGGCGTTCCGGCAGCCCTCAGCGCCGGAGCCGGCCGGCCGGTCGTGCGGGCCGCGCCGGCGACTCGGTCGCCTCGACGGCCGCCAGCCGCTGCAGGCTGTTCCTCGCCACGACCTGCTGTGCCGTCGCCGTGCGCTCGGAGCGGCTGCGGCCGAGAAAGCTGACCGTCCAGTGGACCAGCGCGGTGAGGCGGTTCCGGAAGGCGGTCAGGTAGACCAGGTGCAGCACCAGCCAGGCGACCCACGCGAGGAAGCCGCGCAGGCGCAGCGGCCCGATGCTCGCCACCGCGCGGAACCGGGAGATGGTGGCCATCGACCCCTTGTCCCGGTAACGGAACGGCCGGCTCACCTCGCGCGAACCCTGCTCGCGCCGGAGGATCTGCGCGGCAGCGTGCCTGGCGCCCTGGATCGCCACGGGCGAGACCCCGGGCAGCCCGGCCAGCGACATCATGTCGCCGATCACGAAGACCTCCGGATGGCCGGGCAACGTGAGGTCGGGCTCGACGAGCACCCGCCCGCTGCGGTCCACCTCGGCGCCGGCCTGCTCGGCGACCTGCCGCCCGAGCGGTGCGGCCGAGACACCGGCGGCCCAGATCTTCGTCCGCGCCTCGATCCGTCGGCGGCTGCCGTCCGCGTCCTCGACCTCGATCCCGGCAGCGTCCACGTCGATGACCTTGGCCTCGAGCTGGACCTCGACGCCCATGTCGTTCAGCTCGTGCACGGCGTGCGTGGACAGCGCGCTGCCGAAGCTGCCGAGGACGGCGTCGGCGGCATCGACGAGGACCACCCGCGTCGTCGAGGGGTCGATGGCGCGGAAGGTGCCCTTCAGCGTGCGGCGGGACAGCTCCGCGATCTGACCGGCCATCTCCACGCCGGTGGGGCCGGCACCCACGACCACGAAGGTCAGCCACGCGTCGAGCGCCAGCGGGTCGGTCTCGAGCTCCGCCAGCTCGTAGGCGCCGAAGATGCGGCCCCGCAGCTCGAGCGCGTCGTCGATCGACTTCATGCCCGGCGCGAACTCCGCGAAGTGGTCGTTGCCGAAGTAGGACTGGCCGGCGCCTGCGGCGAGGATGAGGCTGTCGTACGGCGTGACCGTCTCCCGACCCGACACGGTGGACGTGACCGTACGGGCCGAGAGGTCGATCGAGACGACCTCGCCGAGCAGGACGCGGGCGTTCTGCTGGGAACGCAGGATGTCGCGCGTCGCCGGCGCGATCTCGCCCTGGGACAGGATGCCGGTCGCCACCTGGTAGAGCAGCGGCTGGAACAGGTGCGAGGTGGTCCGGTCGATCAACGTCACCTCCACAGGTGCCCGGCGCAGCGTCTTGGCGGCGAACAGGCCGCCGAAGCCGGAACCGACGACCACGACGCGGTGCGGAGTGTTCATGAGGACCTCTCGTTCCGGGCGGGGCAGTCAGGTACGCAGCGCGGCGTCCGCCCTGCGATGCTGGCTGCACCCTTGACCTGTGGAGGATGCCCGTGCACCTGGATGTTGCCCCGTGACCGAGGGACCGGTGGGACGCGGGGCCGGTGGTACGGCAGCTCCGCTGCTCGCCGAGGTGCGCCGGGCCCGGACAGCCGACGTGCCCGGCATCCGGGCGTTGGTGGACACCTACACCGATGACCGGCGGCTGCTCGCCAAGGCCATGGTCACGCTGTACGAGGACGTGCAGGAGTTCTTCGTGGCCGTCGACGCCGAGCGGGTCGTCGGGTGCGGCGCGCTGCACGTGCTCTGGGAGGATCTGGCGGAGGTCCGCACGCTGGCCGTGGCGCCCGAGGTGCACGGCCGTGGGGTCGGCTCGGCGCTGCTCACCCGGCTGATCGAGAACGCCCGCGACCTGGGGGTGCGGCGGTTGTTCTGCCTCACCTTCGAGACCGGGTTCTTCGCCCGGCACGGCTTCGTACCCGCCGACCAGGCGCTGGTCGATCCCGCGGTGCGCGACGAGTTGCTGCGCTCGCCGGACGAGGGCGTCGCGGAGTTCCTCGATCTGGACCGGGTCAAGCCGAACACCCTCGGCAACACCCGGATGTCGGCCATCCTGTAGCGGAACAAGCGCGGCCCGCGGGCGTTATAGTTGCAACAGCAACGATACAAAGGAGCCGCAGATGCCCGCCGTGACCGCAGACAGCCTGACCCTCGCCCGAGTCCCGCGCGCCGGGCTCGGCGACGTCGAGCGCCCGGTCCTGAACGTGACGACCGCACCGCAGGGCTACGAGGGCGAGGGCTTCCCGGTCCGCCGGGCCTTCGCGGGCATCGCGCCGCGCTTTCTGGACCCGTTCATTCTGATGGACCAGATGGGCGAGGTGGAGTACGCCCCGGGCGAGCCCAAGGGCACCTCCTGGCACCCGCACCGCGGCTTCGAGACCGTCACCTACATCATGGACGGCGCCTTCCAGCACCAGGACAGCCACGGCGGCGGCGGCTTCATCCAGGACGGCGCCACGCAGTGGATGACCGCGGGCGGCGGCATCCTGCACATCGAGACCCCGCCGGTCGAGCTGGTGCAGAGCGGCGGCACCTTCCACGGCATCCAGCTCTGGGTCAACCTGCCGTCGCGGCTGAAGATGACCGACCCGGCCTACCAGAACCTCGAGGGGTCCGATGTCACACTGCTGGCCTCGCACGACGCCGGCTCGCTGCTGCGGCTGATCGCCGGCGACCTGCCGACCGGCGACGGTGGCGTGGTACGCGGCCCGGGCTCCACGCGTACGCCGATCACGATGCTGCACGCGACCGTCACCCCCGGGTCGACCCTGTCGCTGCCGTGGAAGCCGGAGTTCAACGCGCTGGTCTACGTGCTGTCCGGCGATGGCACGGTGGGCGCCGGTGCGGCGTTCGGCAAGGCGGCTCCGGTCCGCAGCGGTCAGACGGCGGTGCTCGGCGACGGCGATCGCCTCACGATCTCCGCGAACGACCTGCAGGAGGGGCGGCACAGCGCCCTCGAGGTCCTCGTTCTCGGCGGTGAGGCGATCCGCGAGCCGGTCGCGCAGTACGGCCCGTTCGTCATGAACACCCGCGCGGAGCTGCAGCAGGCGGTCGAGGACTTCCAGGCCGGCCGCTTCGGGCAGATTCCTGCCGGTGCGCTTCTGCCGCACACCGGCTGACGGTCCGCTCAGCGTCGCCGGCCCGGCCCGGCCCGGCGCGGTCCGCCGGCCCGGCGCGGTCCGGCCCGGTCGATCCGCTGGCCCGACCCGGCGCGGTCCGCTCAGCGCCGCCGGTAGAGCGCGGCGGCCACGGCGGTCGCCAGGTTGAGGCTGCTCACCCCGTCGCGCATCGGCAGGGCCAGCACCCTGTCCGCCCGGTTCCGCAGCTGCTCACTGACGCCGGTGCGTTCGCTGCCGACCACCAGCACCGCGTCGTCGGGCAGTGCCGAGCCGGGGTCGCCGTCGGCGTCGAGCACGACGATCGGCCCGGTCACCTCCGCCGGTTCGACCCGCAGCACCGGCAGGGCGTAGTGCAGCCCGGCGCTGCCGCGCATGACCGTGGGGTGCCACGGGTCGAGCGTCCCGACGAAGGCGACGCCGCTGGCGTCCGCCGCGGCGGCGACCCGGACGACGGCGCCGGCGTTCCCGGGGGAGCGGGGCGCGTCGAGGAGCACCAGCGGCGTGGCCCGCGAGCGGAGCACCGACAGGTCCGGCTCCGGCAGCACCCCGACCGCCTCGACGCCGGTGTGGTGGCCGACCTCGGCGACCGTCGCGCGGGTGAGCAGCTCGTCGGCGATGTCGGGTGCCAGTCGCTCGGCCAGCAGCCGCGCCCGCTCGACCGAGGCCACCCGCACGTCCTGCACGAGGTGTGGCGCGAAGCGGAGCGCGTGCTTGACCGCGTGGAAGCCCTCGAGCGGGATCGTCATCGAGCGATCGTGCCCTGCCACCGCAGCGAACCCCGTAGTACGGCGGCGAACCACGGCGGCGCCGGGCGTCGCGCCGGCTACCCGAAGTGGATCATCTGGGGACTGGATCGGCAGCAGACCCGCCGGTGTGTCTGCTGCCG
>JBBDWV010000059.1 GCA_040902655.1 Mycobacteriales bacterium | reverse complement strand
ACAGGTGCAACAGATCACCGGACCCGACCCCAGCGAGGAGCCCGCACCCTTCTGACGCACCCGGATCAGCTCCTCCTGGTAAACGGATCCGATCCTGCGCCTCGGCCGTGCCTGCCTCACCAGGAAGGAGCAGCTCGGTGTCGCCGAGCCGCCAGGCGCGGCGGCACCGCTGCCGTACGGCACCGAAGTCACCGTCAGGGGAGAGTGAAGCCGGACGTCCTGTCTGTCTGCCGGCACAAGCTTCCGCCGCCGCCGCGCGAGGCCTCGCGTGACCCGGGTGGCCCGGGAGCCGTCGCCCGTGGAGAAGCCCTGCGCCGCGCGGGTGAACCTCGCCGTGACGAGGAGCAATGTGCCGTGTCGTCCGTTCCCTGCACGGGACTGCGTCGTTGGTCGGTTCACGACCGGCGCCGCCTACGCTTGCCGGCGGGGCGGCGCTGTCGCCCGTTGCCCGCACCGAGGAGATGAATGACCGCCACGGCTCCGGCTCGGCCGTTGAGCGCCGAGGGCCGCGGGCGGCTGCCGGCGCCGGTTCGGGACCGCCGGCCCGCCCTGGCGGCGCTGGCGCTGCTGCTCGTGCTCGGTGGCGCGCTGACCAGCGCCCTGATCGCCTACCGCAGCGGTGACCGGGTCGACGTGCTCGTGGCCCGCGTCGACATCGAGATCGGGGCGGTCGTGACCGCTGCGGACTTCGGCGTCGCCCGCGTCGCCGCCACCGGCGCGGCGACGATCGAGGCTGCCGCTGCCCAGAACTTCGTGGGCACCAGCGCCACCACGCGCATCCCGGCCGGGACGCTCCTGAACCGCAGCATGTTCCTGTCCGCCTCCGGCGTCGTCCCCCTGCGGTCGGTGGTGGTCGGCGTGGTGCTGTCGGCCTCGCAGCGGCCGGCCGTGGAGTTGCGCGCCGGCGACGTCGTACGGGTCTTCCTCGTCCCGCGCGACACCAGTGGCGTCACCACCGGCACGGTGCTGGCCTCCGCCGTGCGGGTCGCCGAGATCGGGACCTCGGGCGGTGGCGACGCCCTGCGGCTGTCGCTGCTCGTGCCGGAGAGTGCGGCGACGGCGATCGTCGGCGCCGCCGCGACCAACAGCATCGCCGTCACGCGGCTGGCTCCGGAGACCCTGCCGGCCGTCGACTTCCGGACCGAGTGATGGGCCCCGGCACATGGGCGTGATCGCCTTTCTCTCCGCCAAGGGTTCACCGGGCACCACCACCACGGCCCTGCTGGCCGCGGCGCTCTGGCCCGAGCCGGTGCTGCTGGTGGACGCCGACACCGAGGGCGGCGACGTCGCGCTGCGGCTGCGGCGTGCCGACGGCGCGCCGGTGGACCGGTCACGCGGGCTGCTGAGCCTGCTGCCGTTGGCCCGGCGGGAGATGCAGCCCGCGACGCTGCCCGAGCACGCGCAGGTCCTGCGCGGCGGCGTGGAGGCCATCGCCGGCCTGTCGGCGCCCGGGCAGGCCGGCGCGGCGAGTCACCTGTGGACCAACCTGGCGGATGCCTTTGCCCGCACCGCGGACCGGGACGTGCTCGTCGACTGCGGGCGCGTCTCGCACCAGTCGGTGCACCTGCCGTTGCTGCAGCGGGCCGACGTCGTCGTCTGCGTGCTGAGGCCGGACGTCAGCGGCGTGGTGCACGCCCGCGACCGGCTGGCCGGGCTGCAACCCTCCCTCGTCGGACCCGACGGGCACCGCCCCCGGGTCGGGCTGGTCCTGGTCGCCGAGCGCCCGAGCGGGCGCGACGCCGAGGGCGCCGCCGGCGTTCTCTCGCGGGACCTGCCGGGCCTGGACGTGTTCGGGCGGCTGGCCCACGATCCCGCCGGCGCCGCCGTGTTCGAGGGTTTCGAGGTCTCCCGGCCGGAGCGGACGCTGCTCGTGCGGTCCGGGCGGGCGATGGTCGACGAGCTTGTCGCCGCCGTCCGGCGCGAGCGCCGCGGGCAGGGACCGGCGCTGCCCCACCCCGAGCCCGGGACAGATGGCCAAGAAGCCACGCCGGCCGCTCCGGCCCCGGCCGGGCACGCCGCGCCCGGGCGGCGGGCCGGCTCCCGCGGTCGCAGCCTGCTGCCGCGGCGGACACCGACGGGAGCCACATGAGCACCGCCGCCGACCACGTCCTGGTCCGTCGGCTGCGCGCCGAGGTCGCCGAGCGGCTGAACTCCCAGCGGCGTCGCGACGAGACCGCCGGCCGTGCCGCGATGACGGTCGAGGACGAGCGCCAGTACGCCCGGAGCCTGATCGTCCAGGTGCTCGAGGACCACGCACGGCGGGAGATCAGCGAGGGCCGGGTCCCGCAGACCCCGGAGGAGGAGGAGTCCACGGCGGCCGCCGTGCACGCGGCCCTGTTCGGCGTCGGCCGGCTCCAGCCGCTGCTCGAGCACCCCGAGGTCGAGAACATCGACATCAACGGCTACGACCAGGTCTACGTCGGCTACAGCGACGGCAGCGAGGTCCTGCACGAGCCGGTCGCCGAGTCCGACGAGGACCTGATCGAACTGGTGCAGGTGCTGGCCGCGAACGTCGGGCTGTCCAGCCGCCCGTTCGATTCCGCGAACCCGCAGCTGGACCTGCGCCTGCCGGACGGCTCGCGCATGTCGGCGGTGATGGGGGTGTGTCAGCGGCCGTCCATCAGCATCCGGCGCAGCCGGCTGGGCAAGGTCTTCCTCGACGACCTGGTCGGCTCCGGGACGATGAGCGCCGACCTGGCCGGCTTCCTGAAGGCCGCCGTCCGGGCCCGCAAGAACGTGATGATCGCCGGCTCGACGAACTCCGGCAAGACCACCCTGCTGCGCGCGCTGGCGAACGAGATCCCCTCCCACGAGCGTCTGATCACGGTCGAGCGCGCGCTCGAGCTCGGGCTGGACCAGTTCCCCGAGCTGCACCCGAACGTCGTGTCGTTCGAGGAGCGGCTGCCCAACAGCGAGGGCCTCGGTGGGGTCGGCATGGCCGAGCTGGTCCGTCGCAGCCTGCGGATGAACCCCAGCCGCGTCATCGTCGGCGAGGTCCTGGGCGACGAGATCGTGACGATGCTCAACGCGATGAGTCAGGGCAACGACGGCTCGCTGTCCACCATCCACGCGAACAGCTCGCTGGAGGTCTTCAACCGGATCAGCACGTACGCGCTGCAGTCCGCGGAGAACCTCCCGGTCGAGGCGACCCACATGCTCATCGCCGGCGCCATCAACTTCGTCATCTTCCTGCGCAAGCGGAACACCTACAGCGAGGGCGGCGGCCTGGCCCGCCTCGTCGAGAGTGTCCGCGAGGTGACCGGTGTCGACGGCCGGGTGCTGTCCAGCGAGGTCTACGCCCCGGGCACCGACGGGCGGGCGGTGGCGTACGCACCGGTCGAGTGTGTCGACGACCTGGTCGCTGCCGGCTGGGAGCCGGACCTGCGCGCCCGGTGGTCGTCGTGACGGAGCTGCTCCCGGCGCTGCTGGCCGGCGGCGCGATCGGCGGCGGCCTGCTGCTGCTCGTCCTGGCGGTGCGCGGGGTGCCCCTGCGCGACCCTGGCTCGCCGAGCCTGTGGCGCCGCAGCGTGCAGAGCAACAACGGGGCGCTGCCCACCCGGCTCGGCGCCGCGGTCGGCACCGGCCTGCTCGTCCTCGCGGTCACCCGCTGGCCGGTGGCGGCTGCCGCTGTCGGCCTGCTCGTTGCGCACTGGGACCGCATCGCCGGCGGCGGCGGGGAGGAGCGCCTGGCGATCCTGCGGCTGGAGGGTCTGGCCGTCTGGACCGAGTCGCTGCGCGACACCATCGCCGGCGCGGTCGGCCTGGAGCAGGCCATCCCGTCCAGCGTCGAGGCGACCCCCGCGGTGCTGCGCCCGCCGCTCAACCTGCTGGTGGACCGGCTGCGCATCCGCGAGCCGCTGCCGGACGCGCTGCTCGCCTTCGCGGAGGACCTCGACGACCCGAGCGCCGACACCGTCGTCGCCGCCCTCGTCCTCAATGCCCGGCTGCGCGGCCCGGGCCTGCGGGACGTGCTCACCGCGCTGGCGACCAGCACCCGCGAGGAGCTCGACATGCGCCGGCGGGTCGAGGCCAGCCGCCGCAGCGTGCGCCGCAGCGTGCGGCTCATCCTGGGCATCGTGCTGTCCGTCGCCGGGGCGATGGCGCTGCTGAACCGCGAGTACGTCGCGTCCTACAACGGCGTGCTCGGCCAGTTCGTGCTGCTGATCGTGTGCCTGCTGTTCCTGGCCGGGCTGCTGTGGCTGCGCCGGCTGGCCAGGCCGTCGCAGGTCGAGCGGATCCTCGGCGCGGGTCACCCGGCGCGGGTCCCGGCGCAGGTGTAGCGATGACCGCCTCGCTGCTCGCCGGCGCCGTCGCCGGAGCCGGCCTCTACGCCCTGCTCCGGGTCTTCCTGCGCCCGCGCCCGGGCGTGGCCGCGCTGGTCGCCCGGATCGACGGCGGCGCGCGTTCGCTGCGGCCGCACACCGCCACGGCGCTCGAGCTGCAGCAGGGGCTGTCGGGTGCGGCCCGCAACAGCATGCAGGTCCTCAGCGACCGGCTGGAGGCGACCGCCGCCGAGCGCGGCTGGCAACTCGGCCGGGTGCGCAAGGACCTGGCCGTCCTCAACAAGACGGTCGGCTCCTTTCTCGCCACCAAGATCGTGCTCGGGCTGGCCTTCTTCCTGCTCGCGCCGATCCTGTACTCCACGCTGCGTACGGCGGGGGTGCCGCTGCCCGGCGGGGCGCCGCTGCTGGCCGCGCTGGTCTTCGGCGCCTTCGGCTTCTTCCTGCCCGACCTCGCGCTGAGAGGGGAGGCGGACCGCCGCCGGCGTGACTTCCGCCGGGTCGTCGGTGTCTTCCTCGACCTCGTCGCGATGAACCTGGCCGGCGGCCGGGGCCTGCCGGAGGCCCTGCTGGCCGCCTCCAGCATCAGCGACCACTGGGCCGTCATCCGGATCCGGCAGGCCCTCGCGAACGCCCGGCTGATGGGCAACACGCCCTGGCAGGCCCTCGGGGAGCTGGGCGACGAGCTCGGTCTCGACGAGCTGCGTGACCTGGCCGGCGCACTCGGCCTGGCCGCCGACGACGGCGCCAAGATCCGCTCCTCGTTGTCGGCCCGCGCCGCCACCCTGCGGCGCAAGGAGATGGCCGAGAGCGAGGGCGAGGCCGGGGAGCGGTCCCAGTCGATGCTCGTCGCGCAGCTGCTCATCTGTTCGGCCTTCCTGCTCTTCCTGGCTTTCCCGGCCATGGAAAGGCTGGTCGGCGTATGACCCGGCAGGCACTATGTCCACCACGCGTTCACGACCCGTACCGCGCATCGTCCGTCAGCCGACGGACTCCGAAGGAGCTCCTGATGACCGCTCTGCACACCGCCCTCGCCGCCCTGGCCACCCTCACCGGTCGCACCACGCGGCGGGTCGGTCGCGGCGCCCGCGACGCCGGCGCCTCGGCGCTGGAGTTCGCGATCATCGCGGCGATCGTCGTCGTCGCGGCCTCGGTGATCGGTGCGGTCATCTACAACATCGTCGACACCAAGAGCACCCAGCTCGACAACTGCGCGAACCAGCCCATCGGCTCCGCGCAGTGTGCGCCGTAGCAGGCGCCCCCCGCGCACGCTCCCGGCGGCTGCGGGGTGATCGGGGGGCCAGCGCGCTGGAGCTCACCTTCGTGGCACCCGGCCTGCTGCTGTTCATCTTCTTCTCCATTCAGGCCGGGCTGTACTTCTACGGCCGGGCGGTCGCCGAGCAGGCGGCCCGCGAGGGCGTCAGCAAGCTCCGGCTGGCGCAGACCGAGGCGATCTCCGACAGCATCCGGGCCGACGTGCAGACCGCCGTGGAGGCCTACGCCGTGACCGTCGGCCGCGAGACGCTGCTCGACCCGGAGGCCACGACGACGTACGACGCGGACGAGGGCAAGGTGTCGGTGACGGTGCAGGGCAGCGTGATCACGCTCGTCCCCGGGCTGGACCTGCGCGTCACGCAGCGGGTGTTCGGCGAGATCGAGCGCTTCGAGGGCGACGAGCGGCCGTGACCCGGACCCGGGGGGAGGCCGGCTCGATGGCCGTCGAGCTCGCCTTCGTCATGCCGCTGCTGTTCGCGATGCTGTCGCTGCTGTACGGCTACGGCCGGGTGGCCCAGATGAACGGCACGATGGAGGCCGGCACCCGGGACGCCGCCCGCAGCGCCAGCCAGGCCCGCAGCGCCGCCGAGGCGCAGCAGGTCGCCGAGCGGGCCGTCCGCAGCAGCCTGCCGGCGGGGGCCACGGCGTGCCTGGACACGCTCGCGGTCGCCCTGCAGGGCGTCTTCGAGGGCGGCTACGCGATCACCGTCGAGACGACCTGCCGCTACCCGCTGGGTGACCTGCTGCCGGGGGTGCCCGGCACGGTGGAGGCGTCCTCGTCGTTCACCAGCCCGCTGGACCCGAACCGGGGCGTGCGGTGAGGCGGCTGCACGGCGACGCCGGCGCGCTCGCGCCGATCGTGCCGGTGTTCGGGTTCATTCTGCTGCTGCTCGGCGGGCTGGTCATCGACGCCTCGCGGCTGCTCAACGCCCGCGGCCGAGCGGTCGCGTACGCCGAGGAGGCGGCCCGCGCGGGCGCCGGCGCGATCCGCCCGGGGCAGGCGGTGCTCGAGCTCGACGAGGCTGTCGTGCGGGCCCGCGTGGACGGCTACTGCGCCCAGATCCTGGCCGACGACGACCAGAACCTCGGCGGCGGCGTGCTCGAGTGCGCGTACCGCCCGCCGTTGCGCGAGGTCGCCTCCGACGATCCGCGCCGCCTGCTCGTGGTGGTCTTCGTGCGGCTGGAGATCGCTGCGTCGCTGCTCGGCATCGTCGGAGTGCAGACGCTGCGGGCCTCCGGCGAGGGCCGCGCCCGGCCGTACGAAGGGGTGGACCCGCAGGATCTGGACAGCAGCCCGCCGCCGGTCGACTTCCTGCCGGCGACGCCGCCCGGGCTGCCGCCTCCGGTCGAGGTCTCGGCCTTTCCGGAGCCCCTGCCGACGCCGCCGTCTCCCTCGCCGACCCCCATACCGTCGCCGACAGACCTGCTGGCTTCGCCCAGCCCCACTCCCGAGCCGACTCCGGAGGCCGGTACGTGATCCGTCGAGGCACCAGAGCTGCGGCGGAGGCGTATCCTCCGTGCGCGGCGAGGACGCTGTCGCGTCGCGCAGGATGTGGATCGGAGGGCCGGCCGTGAAGCGAGGCGCCGGCGCGGTCACGCTCTGCCTGATGCTGCTGGCCGTCTCCGGCTGCAGCGGCGACGCACCGCGCACCACTGCCCCGGTCGCGAAGGATCTGGTGACGGCCGCCCCCTCGGTGGAACCGTCGCCGTCCCCCTCGCCCTCGCCGACCCCGGAGCCGCTGTCGCCGTTCGAGGGGGATCCGGCGGTGCAGGGGCTGCGGGCCTATCTCGCGGCGCTCGCCGACGCGGTGAACGCCAAGAACCTCGAGCTGCCCGCCTTCGTCGCCGCCAGCACCGAGCGTCGTGCCGCTCTGCACCAGGACCTCTACGGGCAGCTCATCGGCCGCTACTACCCCGGCCCGAACCCGGTCGCCGTGCTCGGTGTGCAGGTCGTCTCGCCGACGGCACGCAACGTGCTCGCCTGCTCGGTCGAGAGCGGCTACGACCTCGACAAGCCGGGTGGCGTGCCCGACGAGGAGCGAGAAGTGCTCGGCGGCCAGTTCGAGATGGTTCTGGAGGACGGCCGGTGGAAGGTCAACCGGGCGGTCGGGAACCACGATGTCCACTGCGACGGCGTGCCGCTGCAAGGGGAGGCCGCATGACCCGGCACGACCGGACGCTGTCCCGGATCCTGGCCACCGCCCTGGCGACCGCCCTGTTCGCCGGGCTCGCCTCCGGCACGGCACAGGCCGGCCACAGCGGCAACTTCGAGGCGGCCTCGAACCAGGCGCCACCGTCCACGTCGGCCCCTCAGTACGACACGGCGAAACCCACACCGACTCGGACCTGCCGGATGTACGGCTCGGCATCGGGCTACGGGATGCTCTGCTCTGACGGCCCCGGTGGTGCGGGCCTCACCCTGGCCGCCCTCCTGCTCACCGCCGGCCTCGACTTCTCCACGATGGACGAGTTCTGCTGGGACGACCCCGACCTGCCCGACGGATTCCAGCCCGCCGCGTCCCAGAGCGGGCCCGGCCGGTGGTGGCTGCACACCTGCCTGAGCTTCGACGGAAACGTGGTGAGCCGCACCACCGCCAGGCTCGCGTACGAGTTCGACTTCCACGCGCCGGACACCGAGCGCCGGCTGACCGCCAGTGAGAGCGCCGTTCTGGAGTCGATCACCGGACGCGGTCAGATTCCCTTCCTGCAGGTGCAGACCAGCCCCATCAGCTCGCCGCGGGTCGGCCAGGACGTCGCCTTCTCGATGCTCTGCGACTCAAAGGTGCAGTGTTCGGGCGGCCGCGTCGCGACACCCCCGCTGACCGTGGGTGGCGTCACGATGCACGCCGAGCTGGTGCACCTGCGGGTGCTGCCCGAGGGGCCGGCCCGCCCGGAGAAGGAGATCAACTGCGTCGGGGCCGGGAGGTCGTTCGCCACGGCCGAGGCGCTGGACCAGCACCCGGACGGCGACCCCACCGTCTGCCGCTACCGCTACGAGCGCTCCAGCAAGGATGCCGGCGGGGGCACCAGCGGGGACCGCTACCCGGCCGTCGTCATCGCCTTCTGGCAGATCTACTACGACCAGGGCGATGGCGTGAAGCGCAAGCTCGGCCTGCCGTACGAGAAGTCCACCACCAACCAGATCCGGGTCACCGAGGTCCAGACCCTCGTCGTCAGCTGAGCGAAGGACGCCCCCCGATGGCCACTGCCACAGCCAGCCCCCCGTCGGTCTCCCGGCTGCCGAGCCGCCGGCCGAGCCGCTCCGAGCGGCGCCGCGAGCTGCGCTCCGCCGCCCTGGCCGTCCTGGGGCTGCTGGTCGTGCTGGTCGGGGTGCCCGCAGCCCTGGTGCTGGGTGTCGGCAACCCGCTGCCGACCAGCCTGCCCGATCGAGGGTGGCTGACCGCGCAGATCACCGCCGGGACGGTCCTGCAGGTGCTGGCCGGCGCGCTCTGGCTGGTGTGGGCGCACTTCGCGGTATGTGTGCTGACCGAGTGGCGGGCGGCCCGCCGCGACAGGGGTGTCGCGTCGCAGGTGCCGCTGGGCGGTGGCAGTCAGCTGCTCGCCCGCAGGCTGGTGGCCGCCGCGCTGCTGCTGGCCGGTGCCGCGACACTCGTCCCGTCCGGGACCGGCGCACCGGTCGCCGCGCCGGCCGCGATCAGCACGAGCGTCGCCCAGCAGGCCGGCCCGGGCGTCAGCCAGCAGGCGCCCACCGCGGACCCGGCCGCGGCGCCCGAGCAGCTGCCGGTGACCACCCCGGCGGCCGGCCCTGCCAAGACCTATGTCGTCCAGCCGCCCGCCGGCCGCCGCTACGACAGCCTCTGGGACATCGCCGAGCGCACCCTCGGTGACCCGTTCCGCTACCGGGAGATCTTCGAGCTGAACCGGGCCAAGGTGCAGGACGACGGGCGCAAGCTCGTCGACGCCAACCTCATCCACCCCGGCTGGGTGCTCACCATGCCGGCCGACGCCCGTGGTCCGGGCGTGGGCACGCCCGTGCTCGCGCCGCCGCAGCGGCCGGCCCCGCAGGCCCCCGTCGAAGCAGCGGCCGACACGGCCCAGGCGCCGTCCGTCGCGGCGCAGGCTGTCGAGGCGCCGGCCGGCGCTCAGGCTGTCGAGGCGACCGCCGGCCCGGCCACCGAGCGGGTCCTGCTCGGCGGCGGCCTGCTGGCCGCGGGCGTCCTGGTGGCGCTGTCCGCCCGGCGCGGACCCTACGGCCGCCCGCCGGTCGCCGGTCCGGAGGAGCAGCTGCGGCTGGCCGCGACGCCGCAGCGGGCCGGCCTGCTCGACCGGGCGCTGCGCGGCCTGGCCGACAGCTGCGCGACGGCGGCACGGCCGCTGCCCGAGATCGCGGTGGCGTACTGCGACGAGGAGCACGTCACGCTGTCGCTGGTCGGTCCGGCGGCGGAGCCACCGGCCCCCTGGACACCGGTGTCGGACGGCCGCGGCTGGACCGTGCGGGCGCAGGACGTCCCGGAGCCGGCGCCGGACGTCGCCGCGCCCTACCCGGCGCTGGCCGGCATCGCGCTGTCTGGCCACACCGATGTCCTCGTCGACCTCGAGGCCGCCCCCGGCCTCGTCTCGCTCGAGGGTGACCCGGTGGTAGCGCGCGAGATTGCGGCGTCGCTGCTCGTGGAGCTGGCGACCAACCTGTGGTCCGACGGTGTGCGCGTCACCGCCGTCGGCTTCGGGGACGACTTCACGGCCGTCGACCCGGACGACCTGACGGTGGCGGACACCCTGTCGGACGTGCTGGCCGGGCTGGAGGCCGAGAGCCGGGCGGCCCGGGGCTGGCTGCAGTCCCTGGGCGAGGGCGACGTCCTGGCCGGCCGCGCCGTGCGCGGCGCGGACCGGCGGCCCCCGCGGGTCGTCGTCCTGTCCGGCCCCCCGACGGGGGAGGAGGCGGAGCGGCTGCACGCTCTCGTCGCCGGCGGCCGCACCCCTCTCGCGGTGGTCTGCGTCGGTTCGTCCGCGGCGGCCCGGTGGCGCTTCACCGTCGACGCCTCCGGCTCGCTCGACCTCGGCGTGCTGGGCCTGCGCGGCGCGGCCCGCCGGCTGTCCCGGGAGGCTTACCTGCCGCTGCTGCAGGCTCTGCGCAACGCCGATCTCGAGCGGAGCGCCGGTTCGTCCGCCATCGGCGCGCTCAGCCCGCGGGCCGCCCTGCAGGAGGTGACGGGCGCCGGTGCCGGAGCAGCCGTCGCTGCCGCTCCGGCCGACCGGCCCGTCCCGGCCGTCCTGCCGCAAGGCCCGGCCGCGGTCGAGGTTCGGCTGCTCGGCCCGGTCGAGGTGCTGGCCCCGGGGCCGGTCGACCCGGCCGCCCGGGGACTGCTCACCGAGCTGGTCGTCGCCGCTGCGCTGCACCGCGGCGGGCTGCACGAGGCCGTGCTGCGCGCCGAGGTCTGGCCACGCGGCGTCGGTGACGACGTGCTCACGGCGGCGGTGGCGCAGGCGCAGGCCTGGCTCGGCACCGCGGCGGACGGCCTGCCCCGGCTGCGCCGCGACGGACACGGCCGCTACGTCCTGAGCTCCGAGGTGCACACCGACTGGGACCTCCTGCAGGCCGGTGCCGCCGCCGACGGTCCGGGGGAGTACGCCGCCCTCGAGAGCGCGCTGGGCGCCGTCCGGGGCGAGGCCTTCACCGCCGCCGGCCCGGGCTTCGGCTCACTGTCCTTCCACCGCTCGGCGCGCGACGCGCGGGTCGTCGGAACCGCGGTGGCCCGCCGGGCAGCTTCGCTGGCCGGCGCGCGCGGCGACCGGCCCGCCGCGGTGCGCCTGCTGCGAGCCGGGCTGACCCTCGTGCCGGCGGCGGAGCCGCTGTGGCGCGACCTGCTGCGACTGACCGCTCCCGGGGAGCCCGCGGCCCAGGTCGTGCGTGAGCTCTACACTGCGCTGGCTGCGCACGGCCTGCGCGCCGAGCCGGAGACCGATGCGCTCGTGCAGCAGGTCGCGCCCGGAGCCGCGCGCGGTACTGCCTGACGGATGACAGCTGCGGCATTTCCGGCGGATCGGCTGTGTGACGCAGCGGCCCTGCGTACGCTGCGCCTCGTATCCCT